>CALRYR010000348.1:0-5241 GCA_943372425.1 Variovorax sp. YR752
GCTTCAACCTGCACACCGGCGACATGGTCGAAGGCGAAGTGCGCACGCCCAAGGACGGCGAGCGCTACTTCGCGCTGACCAAGCTCGACAAGGTCAACGACGGCCCGCCCGAGCAAAACAAGCACAAGGTGATGTTCGAGAACCTGACGCCACTGTTCCCCAAGGAACAGATGAAGCTGGAACGCGATGGCGTCAAGGGCGAAGAGAACATCACCGGCCGCATCATCGACATCATCGCCCCCATCGGCAAAGGCCAGCGCGCCCTGCTGGTGGCCCCGCCCAAGAGCGGCAAGACGGTGATGATGCAGCACATCGCGCATGCGATCAGCGCGAACTACCCCGACGTCCACATGATGGTGCTGCTCGTCGACGAGCGCCCGGAAGAAGTGACCGAAATGCAGCGCACCGTGCGCGGCGAGGTCATCGCGTCGACTTTCGACGAGACTGCAGCGCGCCACGTGCACGTCGCCGAAATGGTGATCGAGCGCGCCAAGCGCCTGGTCGAGCTCAAGAAGGACGTGGTGATCCTGCTCGACTCGATCACCCGCCTGGCCCGCGCCTACAACAACGTCGTGCCCTCGTCGGGCAAGGTGCTGACCGGCGGTGTCGACTCCAACGCACTGCAGCGCCCCAAGCGCTTCCTCGGTGCTGCACGTAACGTCGAAGAAGGCGGCTCGCTGACCATCATCGGTACCGCGCTGATCGACACCGGCAGCCGCATGGACGAAGTGATCTTCGAAGAGTTCAAGGGCACCGGCAACTCCGAAATCCACCTGGACCGCCGCCTGTACGAGAAGCGCGTGTTCCCGTCGATCCAGCTCAGCCGCAGCGGCACGCGCCGCGAAGAACTGCTGCTGGCCCCTGAGATCCTGCAGAAGACCCGCATCCTGCGTCAGCTCATGTACAACATGGACGAGATCGAGTCGATGGAGCTGATGCTCAAGAACATGAAGGCGACGAAGACCAATGTCGAGTTCTTCGACATGATGCGCCGGGGCGGCTGAGGTTAGCCCACCCCCGAACTGGCTCACTTCGTGTAGCCAGCTCCCCCTCGAGGGGGCAACACCAGCGGCCCGGCAGAGCCGGTTCCGCGGTGTTTCACGAACGAAAGCCCGTCTCTTGACGGGCTTTTTTCATGGGGCGAGCGCACGGCCCTCGCGTGCGCTTCGGGCGCCCAGGTCGAGCAGCTCCATCAACGCCACCGCCTGCTCCGGCGGAACGGGGTTGGGGCCGACGCCGAGGATGGCGTCGCGCACTGCGGCGTAGTAGTCGACGTAGTTGCCGCGACGGTTCGGCACGGTGCTGTCGCGCACCCAGTTCTCGATCGCCATCACCTTGAGTTCGCCGGGCAAGGGGTCGACACCCCAGTCGTCGCCGCCGGGACGACGGCCGGCGCGCAAGGCGTCTTCTTGCGGATCGACACCTTGCTTCACGTAGCTCCCGCGCGTGCCATGCAGGATGTAGCGCGGCGCAGCATGGGCCGCCAGCGTGGTGGCATGCAGCACGACGCGCAGGGGCGCATGTGGCCCCGCGTCGTAGCGCAGCAGCGCATGGAAGTGGTCTTCGACCTGGGCGCCATCGCGCAGCGCAGCCGTGTCGAGCTGGAGCGTGTCGGGCCTGCCGAAGAGTTGCACCGCCTGATCGAGCAGGTGGGCACCCAGGTCGACCCAGAGCCCCGCGCCCGGCACGGCCTGTTCCCGCCAGCGTTCCCGCACGCCCGGGCGAAAGCGATCGAAATGCGACTCGAAGTAGACGGGTCGCCCCACCTGCCCGCTCGCGAGCACATCGCGCAAGGTGAGGTAGTCGGCATCGAAGCGACGGTTCTGGTAGACCGACAGCAGCCGGCCGCGCTGCTGGGCAACCGCGGCGAGTTCGCGCGCCTGCGCCGCGTCGAGCGTGAAGGGCTTGTCGACCACCACGTGCCGGCCGGCTTCCAGGGCCGCCTTGGCGATCGGATGGTGCTGGGCGTTGGGCGTCGCGATCACGACCAGGTCGATGTCCGGGCGGGCGAGCAAGGCCGTTGCGTCGGGCTCGACCGGCACCCCGGGCCAATCGGCCTGCACCTTCGAGGGTTGCGAACTGGCGACGGCCGCCAGGACCACGCCCGGCGTGACGGACAGCACCGGCGCATGGAAGGTCTGGCCTGCGAAACCGTAGCCGACGAGGCCGACACGGATCGGCCGGGGGTCGGCCGGTGCCGAGGAAGCGCTGGATGTCATGTGCAAAGGCCCCGAAATGCCCTTGACGGGCCAAATGCCCAGTATGCGATAATCGCGGGCTACGCGAAAAGTGCAGCCGGGCGCCCTTGCCCAGCCGTTCCGTGATCCGGATGATCCCGGAACCATCCCAGAAGCCCAATGGTCTGCGGATGTGTGGCTCTCGCATCGACCCTAAGGAAACACCATGGCAAAAGAAGGCATTCACCCGAACTACCGCGAAGTCCTGTTCGTCGACATGTCGAACGGCTTCAAGTTCGTGACCCGTTCGTGCGCGAACACCAAGGAAATGGGCAAGACCGACGACGGTCGCGAGCTGCCCCTGTTCAAGCTGGACACCACGAGCGAGTCGCACCCCTTCTACACCGGCACGCAAAAGTCGGTGGACAACATGGGCGGCCGCGTCGAGAAGTTCCGCAACCGCTTCGGCAAGACCACCGGCGCTGCCTCCAAGTAAGCTCACCGCTTCCTGCAGACCCGGATCAAGGGCAGCCCGGTTTACCGCGCTGCCCTTTTTGTTTCCTATCGAGTACCTTCGCATCCGTTGACCACTCAGCCGACGCCCGCCATCGTTGCCCAGAGCGCTGTGCGCCGCCTGCCGCGGCTGGCGCTGCTGCTGCTGTGCGCCGCCTACCTGATGCCCGGCCTGCTGGGCCGGGGCCCGTGGAAGAGCGCGGACATCACGGCCTACGGCTACATGGCCGAGCTCGCCCGCAGCACCGAAGGCCTGGCGCGCTGGCTCGACCCCCTGCTGCTCGGCCTGCGGCCGGATCCGCCGGCCTTGCTTCCCTACTGGATCGGCGCGCTGGCGATCAAGATCGCGCCGGCATGGCTGCACCCCGACCTGGCCGTGCGCATCGTCTTCGCCATGCTGCTCTGGGGCGTCTTCACCGCCGCCTGGTATGCCGTCTACCACCTGGCGCGCACGCCCAACGCACAACCCGTGGCCTTTGCCTTCGGGGGCGAGGCGCAGCCCACCGACTACGCCCGCGCGATCGCGGACGGCGCGCTGCTGGCGCTGATCGCCTGCCTCGGCCTCGCGCAGCTCGGCCACGAAACCACGCCGGCGCTGGCGCAGCTGTTCTTCATCGCCAACCTGTTCTACGGGGTCGCGGCGCTGCCCTACCAGCGCATCGGTGCCCGCATCGCCCTGGCCGTCGGTCTGTTCGGGCTGGCGCTCAGCGGCGCGCCCACCGTCGGCATCGTCCTGGCGATCGGTGCCGCCGTGCTCGTCGCGCTGGACCGCCACCGCGCACTGGCTGACCCCTCGGACGAAGAGCCGCGCTACCGCGCCACGGCGTCGCTGGAGATCGTCGGCATCGCACTGCTTGCGCTCGTCGTGGTGCTCGCCCTGGGCCTGTGGCGCTGGCAGATCGCGCTGCCGGGGCAGCAGGACGGCCGCCCGCTGATCGCGGACCTGCGCAGCCAGGCCAAGCTGCTGCTGTGGTTCACCTGGCCGGCCTGGCCGCTCGCGCTGTGGACGCTGTGGCGCTGGCGCCGGCAACTCACCGCGCGCCACGTGGTGCTGCCGCTGTGGTTCGCGCTGGTGCCGCTGGCCGCCACCTGGACCACCGACTTCTCCGACCGTTCGCTGCTGCTGGCGCTGCCCGCGCTCGCCACTCTGGCGGCATTCGCATTGCCCACCTTCCGCCGCAGCGCCGCGGCGCTGGTCGATTGGTTCACCCTGCTCTTCTTCAGCGGCGCGGCCTTCATCATCTGGGGCTACTGGATCGCGATGCAGACCGGCGTGCCGCCGAAGATGGCAGCGAGCATCACGCGCCTGGTGCCCGGCTTCGTGCCGACCTTCTCCTGGCTCAACTTCGGCTTCGCGATCGTCGCGACGCTGGCGTGGTGCTGGCTGGTGCGCTGGCGCACCGGCCGCCATCGGGCGGCGCTCTGGAAGACGCTGGTGCTGCCCGGCGGCGGCGCGGCGCTGTGCTGGCTGCTCGGCACCACGCTATGGCTGCCGGCGCTCGACCACGCCTTGAGCTATGCCCCGCAGGTGCGCGCCATCGGCGAGCGCATCGGCACGACGCCCTGCGTGTCGGCCCTCGCTCTGACGCGCCCGCACATCGCGGCGCTCCAGTTCCACGGCCAATTCAACCTGAAGCCGCTTGCCGCTGCCGCAGCGGCAGGTGCGGACGATGCGGTCGACACGGCCTGCCCATGGCTGCTGGTGAGCCCCGACGCGCTCGGCCGCCCCGGCGTGGCCATCGACTTCAGTCGCTGGCAACTGGTGGGCAGCTTCCGCCGCCCGACCAGCGGGAGCGACGACATCTTCCTCTACCAGCGCATCGCCCGGTGACCAGCGAACGCCGGATGATTGCGCGGCATGCCGGCACGGTGCTGGCCGGCCAGTTCGCGGTGATGGCCTTCGGCGTCACCGACACCATCGTCGCCGGCCGTTATGCGCAGGACGCCCTGGCCGCGCTGTCGGTCGGCTCGGCCATCTTCATCAGCGTCTTCGTGGCCCTCATCGGCGGCCTGCAGGCGCTGCTGCCGGTCTGGGCCGAACTCCACGGCGCGCGGCGCCAGGCCGAGGTCGGCCGATCGGTGCGCCAGGCCCTCTACCTGTGCGGCGGCGCCATCGCGATCGGCATGGCCGTGCTGCTGATGCCCGGCGCGCTGCTGCGCTGGACCGCCGTGCCCGACGCCATGCGCGGCGATGTCGAAACCTACCTTGGCGTGCTGGCCTTCGCGCTGCCGCCTGCGCTGCTGTTCCGGCTGTTCAGCACGCTCAACCAGGGCCTGGGCAAGCCGCAGCTGGTGACCTGGGTGCAGATGGGCGCGCTGGTGCTCAAGGTGCCGCTGTCGATATGGTTCGCGTTCGGCGGCGCCGGGCTGCCGGCCCTCGGCCTGGTCGGCTGCGGCTGGGCCACGCTGGTGGTCAACTGGGGCATGTTCGCCCTGGCGGTCTGGCTGCTGCGCACGCAGGCCTTCTACCGCGCCTACGGGCTCTGGGCGCGCATCGAGCCGCCCGACTGGCAGCAGCTGCGCCGCTTCGCGCGTCTCGGCGTGCCTGGTG
>CALRYR010000349.1:0-5229 GCA_943372425.1 Variovorax sp. YR752
GCGCAACCGCATCGAGATCGAGAACGGGCTGCGCAGTGGCGAGTTCGACCTGGCGGTGGTGCTGGTGTCGAACCTCTCGACCGCGGCCGACATCCGGCGCGAGAACCTGCTCAAGTCGCCACGACGACTGTGGACCGCGCTCGACCACCCGCTGGTGCGCAAGAAGTCGGTCTCGCTGCGCGAGATCGCCGCCTTGCCCTATGTGCTGCTCGACATGGACGAGCATGTCGAGACGGTCGACCGCTACTGGAGCGCACAGAAGCTCCAGCCCAAGGTGGTGTTCCGCACCAAATCGATCGAGGCGGTGCGCAGCCTGGTGGCGCAGAACGTGGGCGTGACGATCCTGTCCGACCTGGTGTTCCGCCCGTGGTCGCATGACGGCGGACGCATCCGCCGCACCGTCACGTCGACCGCGGTGCCGTCGATGGACCTGGGCCTGGCCTACCGCCGCGGCGCCGTGCTGTCGGAAGCGACCACGGCCTTCGCCGACGCCCTGCGGCTGCTCGCCAAGACGCTCACCCGCGAGTCGCAGCCGCGCGCGCTGGAGGACGCGGGCGGCGAGCCGTCCTGACGGCTGCGGAGGTCAATGCGTCACGCGCCCACGCATCGCCGCCGGGTGTCCGGTCAGGCCAAAGGACTTGCCGGTGTCGACCAGCGTGTCGCCGTCGACCCGCAGGATGCTGATGTCCTGGTCGATGAAATTGCCCACATAGAGGTACTTGCCGTCGGCGCTGAACACGGCGCCTTCGGGCAGCCCGCGCACGATGACCTCATTGCTCCGCGTGACCTTCTTGCCGTCGATCTTGAGCGCCACCACCGAACCGTTGCGGTTGTAGAAGTACGCGCTCTTCGACGAGTTGCTGCCGCGCAGGATGACCGCCACGGCCAGCTTGCCGGTCGGGCTCACGGCCAGGCCCTCGGGGCCGTCGCCGACCACCACCTTGTCGATCACGCGCGGTGGCGTGGCTTCGAGGTCGATCACGCTCACGGTGTCGACCTGGCCATCCGATGCGCCCGAGTTGCCGTTGTCGGCCGTCAGCGCGAGCTTGCCGTCGGGTGTGACGTCGACGTTGTACGGCCACAGGCCGGCCGCGAGGTCGACCTTGTTGTAGGTGACCTTCTCGCCCTCGACGTCGAGCAGCGCGATCTTGTGGCTCGGGAACTTGGCGGCCAGCGCGCGGCGGCCGTCGGGCGTGAAGCGCACATGCGCGACCGATTCGCCGAGCGCCACCGTGTCGATCAGCGTCACCTTCCGACCCGCGATGCGCAATACGCTCACCGAGTTGTCGGCGCGGTTCGCCACCAGCGCCAGCGTGCCGGCCTTGTTGATCGACAGGCCCGAGGGTTGCCTGCCGATGGCCAGCGTGTCGATCAGCTTCGGCGGCGTGGCGCTCAGGTCGATCACGAAGAGGCGGTTGTCGGGCACCTGCTTGCGCACGCCGTTCTCTTCGACCACGTTGAGCGAATTCGCGACCAGCGCCAGCCGCTCGTCGGCGGTGATGGCCAGGTTGGTCGGCGGGCCGGCGATGGTGTTGTCCAGCGCCAGCGTGCCGACGAGCTTCGGCGCCAGCGGGTCGGTGCCGATGTCGAGCACCTGCAGGCTGTCGCGGCCGCGCGGTGCGAGCACGACGGCGCCGGCATCGGTCCACGACTGCTTCTCGTCGTTGGCGACCAGCATCAGCTGGCGCTGCCCGGCGGGTGGCGGCATGGCACCGCAGCCGGCGAGGAAGGTGATGGCCGCGGCAGCGGACAAGGCAAGGCGCAGGGAAGGCACGTGCATGGTTGTCTCCAGTGTTGTTGTCGGCCGAAAGTGGCTATGTTCGCTAGCGAACAGACGCCACCCCGGAAACCTATACTAATCGGCAGGGTCGTGGCATCCATGTGGTGATGGCCCAGCGCCCGAAGGTGGAGTCCGAGATGGTTGCAGTCGTTGATACCGTGGCCAATCGTTTGCTCGCCGCATTGCCCGAGACGGAACTGCAGCGCTGGCTGCCCCGGCTCGAAGCCGTGGACCTGCCGCTCGGCCATGTGCTGTACGAGTCCGGTGCCACGCTCACCCATGTGTACTTCCCCACCACCGCCATCGTCTCGCTGCTGTACGTGCTGGAGAACGGTGCCTCGGCCGAGATCGCCGTCGTCGGCATGGAGGGGATCGTCGGCATCTCGCTTTTCATGGGCGGCGAATCGACGCCCAACCGCGCCGTGGTGCAGAGCGCCGGCAAGGGGTTTCGGCTCGGCGCCGATGCGCTGAAGTCGGAGTTCAACCGGGCCGGCCCCGTGCTGCACCTGCTGCTTCGCTACACGCAGGCCTTGATCACGCAGATGTCGCAGACGGCCGTGTGCAACCGCCACCACTCGCTGGACCAGCAGCTGTGCCGCTGGCTCCTGCTCAGCCTGGACCGGCTGACCGGCGACGAGCTCGTGATGACCCAGGAGCTGATCTCCAACATGCTGGGCGTTCGCCGCGAAGGCGTGACCGAAGCGGCGCAGCAGTTGCAGGCGGGGGGCCTCATCCGCTATGCGCGGGGCCGCATCACGGTGCTCGACCGCGACCGGCTGGAGCAGCGCTCGTGCGAGTGCTATGCCGTGGTGAAGAAGGAGTACGACCGCCTGCTCCCAGACAAGCAGGCGAAATAAGCCGCACGGCGGCCCACCGGGGCGCATACTCGTCGCATCCACTCGATACGGCCCCAGCGTTCCGCTCCTGTTCGCCCCGCATTCGGAAGCGCGAACATCATGGGAGGCCGATGGCCACTGTCCAGAATCATCTGATCGAGCTGCTGCCGAACGCCGATCGCCTGAAGTTTCTTTCGGCCTGCGAAGAAGTGCAGCTGGTCCTCGGCGATGTCCTGTGCGTGCCCGGTGACGCGACCCCATACGTGTACTTCCCGGTCGATGGCTTCATCTCGCTGGTGGCGACCACCGATGGCGATGCCTACCTCGAAGTCGGCATGGTGGGGCGCGAAGGCATGGTCGGGGCGCAGGTGGCGCTGGGCGTGCTCACCGCACCGCTGCGCGCCGTGGTGCAGGGGTCGGGCACGTGCTGGCGCATCGGCAGCGCAGCCTTCCAGAAGGAACTCGCGGCCATCGACACCCTTCGGCCCGTGCTGGACCGCTATGTCTGTGCGCTCATGGCGCAACTGACCACGTCGGCCGCGTGCCTGCGCTTCCACGAGATCGGCCCGCGGCTCGCGCGCTGGCTGCTCATGAGCCAGGACCGTGCGCACGCCGACAGCTTCCGCATGACCCATGAATTCCTGGCCTACATGCTCGGCGTGCGTCGGGTGGGCATCACCGCAGCGGCGGGCGTGCTGCAGCAGAACGGGCTGATCGAGTACACGCGGGGCGACCTGACGGTACTTGATCGCCCCGGGCTCGAAGCGGCGGCCTGCGGCTGCTACGCAGCCGACCGAAAGGGCTACGCGGATCTGCTCGGGTAAACCAGGACTCGCGCACCGCAAACGCAACCTTCGGCGGCATCTTTCCCAGCTCCGTTCGCTGCCGCACAGAACCTTCCGCGCCCCTGCGATAGCCTGAACCGCCCCCATTTCAACGGGGAGGAGGCGATGCCATGACGACACTTGAAGCCGCCGCGCAGAGGCTGGTGCGCAACTACCTCGACGGCCGGTCGATGGATGCGCGCATGTTTGCCGCCGCCGTCTGAATGGCCCACAAGCGACTCACCGGCGGCCTGGAACCCACGCTGGATCGACGTCTGTGCGACGACATCGACAGCCAGGCCGGCGCGGTCCGGCGAATTCGCATCGCACCAGGCCTCACGGCGCTGCCCCACACGTGGGGCGCGGATGTCACCACACCGCCTGCCCGACTGAGCGCGCCGTGATGAGCATCCTTGTCGTCGACGATCACCTCATGATGCGTGACGCGATCGCGCTGGTGATGCGCAGGCTGCATCCGGCTCATCCCGTCACGGAGCTCGGTTGCCTGGCCGACCTGGTGCTGCACGTCGGCGTGGCACCGCCGCCGCGCCTCATCCTGCTGGACCTGAACCTGCCCGACAGCACCGGCTGCTCCGGCGTGCGCCAGGTCAAGCAGCACTTTCCCGGCGTGCCGCTGGCTGTCTATTCCGCGTCGCCCGCGGCCGACCTGGCGCACGACTGCATGGCTGCCGGCGCCGACCTGTACCTCGAGAAGACGACCGGCGCGACCGAACTCGTCGCAGCGCTGCGCAACGTGCTGCTCGACACGGTGCCGCGTCCACGTCTGCACGCCGTGCCTGCGCCACGGTTGCAGGCATGAAACCGAACGCCACGCTCGACGCACGCGATGTCGTGGTGATCGGCGCTGCGCTCGGCGGCCTGAGCGCGCTGTGCAAGCTCCTTGGCGGGCTGCCGCGCGAGCTGAATGCCTCGATCCTCATCGCGCTCGACATCGGCTCGCAGCCCGCATCGTCGGTGCTGCAGATCCTCGACACCTATGCGTGGATGCCGGTGGGCTATGCCGTCCAGGGCGCGCCGCTGCTCCGAGGCTGCATCGTGCTGGCGCCGCGAGACCAGCACATGCGGATCGTGCAGCCTGGAGAGATCGTGCTCGAAGCGCACGGGCAACTCTCGGAGAGCGGGCCTTCGGTGGACAGGCTGTTCGAGACGGCGGCCATCGTCTATGGCAAGCGGGTGATCGGCGTGGTCCTGACCGGTGGCTCGCACGCGGGAACCCGGGGCGCCATCGCGATCGAAGCGGCCGGCGGGGTCTGCGTCGTGCAGGACCCCGACGAGGCGGTCGATGCCGAAATGCCGCTGAGCGTGCTGCGCAGGGACCATCCCGACTACTGCATCGGACTCGAGCGGATGGCGCCGTTGCTGGTGCGGCTGGTGGCCGGCGAACTGCCACCTGCGGAATAGTCAGCGCATGGCCTCGCGCAGCGCCACCACGTCGGCATGCAGCGACTGCGCCCACCCGCGACGGTCACGGCCCACTGCGGACTGCAGCTCGCCGACGCGCACCACGGCCAGCAACGGCGGCGCCGTCAGCGTGCGCCACAGCGAACCGATCAGGCTGTCGTCGCCCACGTAGAGCGGGGCCGGGCTGGTCTCGCCGGTCGCGGCATCGGCGAAGCGCAGCGCGGCCGGCAGCACCGGCGCGCCGGAGACGATCGCCGCCTGCAGCAGGTTCGCGTGGAAGGGCAGCACGCCGCGGCCGTCGCTGGTCGTGCCTTCGGGAAAGACTGCGACGAGGTCGCCGTTGCGCAGCGCTTCGGTCATGTGGTGC
>CALRYR010000350.1:0-5225 GCA_943372425.1 Variovorax sp. YR752
AGGCAACCCGAATGTGGTGGCGGTGTTCTTCGAAGCCATCCAGGGCGAAGGCGGCATCCACCCGATGGCGCTGGAATACATGCGGCAGGTGCGCGCCCTGTGCGACGAGCGCGACTGGCTCATGATGATCGACGAGGTGCAGTGCGGCATGGGTCGCACCGGCAAGTGGTTCGCACACCAGTGGGCCGGCATCGTGCCCGACGTGATGCCGCTGGCCAAGGGCCTGGGCTCGGGCGTGCCGATCGGCGCCGTGGTGGCCGGGCCGCGTGCCGCGAGCATCTTCGGCCCCGGCAACCACGGCACCACCTTCGGCGGCAACCCGCTGGCGATGCGCGCCGGCATCGAGACCATCCGCATCATGGAAGAGCACAAGCTGCTCGAGAACGCGGCCACCGTCGGCGCCCACCTCAAGAGCGCGCTGGAGCGCGAATTCGAGGGCCTGGGCGGCGTGAAGGAAGTTCGCGGCCAGGGCCTGATGCTGGGCATCGAGCTCGACCGGCCCTGCGGCGTGATCCTCAACCGCGCCTGCGAGGCCGGCCTGCTGCTGTCGGTGACGGCGGACAGCGTGATCCGCCTGGTGCCGCCGCTGATCCTGAGCGTGGCCGAGGCCGACGAGATCGTCGCCATCCTCGCGCCGCTGGTGAAGGCCTTCCTCGCGGAGCCGGCGCCATGACGACCAGTACGACCCTCCGGCACTACCTGCAGTTCTCCGATTTCACCGCGGACGACTACGCCTACCTGTTCGAGCGCGTCGCGATCATCAAGAAGAAGTTCAAGGCGTACGAACGCCATCAGCCGCTGGTCGACCGCACGCTGGCGATGATCTTCGAGAAGGCCAGCACCCGCACACGCGTGAGCTTCGAGGCCGGCATGTACCAGTTGGGCGGCTCCGTCGTGAACCTCACGACCGGCGACAGCCAGCTGGGCCGCGCCGAGCCGATCGAGGACAGCGCCAAGGTCATCAGCCGGATGGTCGACATCGTGATGATTCGCACCTTCGGCCAGGACAAGATCGACGCCTTCGCGGCCAATTCGCGCGTGCCGGTCATCAACGGCCTGACCAACGAGTTCCACCCCTGCCAGATCCTGGCGGACATCTTCACCTACATCGAGCACCGCGGCTCGATCCAGGGCAAGACAGTGGCGTGGGTGGGCGACGGCAACAACATGGCCAACACCTGGCTGCAGGCCGCCGACATCCTGGGTTTCACGGTGCACGTGAGCACGCCCAGCGGCTACGAGGTCGACCAGTCGATCGCCGGCATCCGTTCGGCCGAGAGCTACCAGGTCTTCAAGGACCCGATGGAAGCCTGCCGCGGCGCCGACCTGGTGACCACCGACGTCTGGACCAGCATGGGCTACGAGGCCGAGAACGAGGCCCGCAAGACCGCCTTCGCCGACTGGTGCGTCGACACCGAGATGATGCGCATCGCGCAGCCCGACGCACTCTTCATGCACTGCCTGCCAGCGCACCGCGGCGAAGAGGTCGAGGCCGATGTCATCGATGGCCCGCAATCGGTCGTCTGGGACGAGGCCGAGAACCGCCTGCACGTTCAGAAGGCGCTGATGGAGTTCCTGCTGCTCGGGCGCCTGACCGCCTGAGCCTCGCCGTCGGGATCAGCGGCGCAGCAGCCGCTCGATGGCCGGCGGCAAACCCGCGTTCGGCTTGACCGGCGGCGGCGCGAAGCTGCCGCTGCGCGCCTTGCCCGGCGCCAGCGCCACCATCGTCTCGGCATGCCGCACGGCGCTCGACACGCCGTCGACCACCGGCACCGGCAATTCGCCGCGCACCGCGCGCGCCAGGCCTGCCAGCGGGGCGCCCGCGAGGATGATCACTTCGGCACCGTCCTCCGCCACCGCGCGCTCGCACAGTTCACGCAGCGCTTGTGCATGGTCGGTCTGCACGCTGCCGATGCCAGCCAGCGGCTGGTCCAGCGCGCGGATGCTGGCGAGCCGCCCGATCAGCCCGTTCGCTTCCACCACCTCGCGATACCACGCGCTGATGCGCTGTGAAATCGCGATGATCGAGAAGCGATGGCCCAGCAGGCAGGCGCTGGCCAGCGCCGATTCGCTGAGGCCCAGCACCGGCACGGGCAGCGCCTCGCGCAGCCCGCCCAGGCCCGGATCGCCGAAGGCCGCGACGATCACCGCGTCGTGCCCCTCGACATGCTCGGCCGCGACCTGCGCCGTGGCGTAGGCACCGATCAGCGCCTCGAAGCGCGTCTCGATGTAGGCCACGCCGAAAGGCGCTGTCTTCAGCGTGATCTCCGTACCCGGTGCGGCCGTGCGGCGCGCCTCGGCCTCGATCAGCGCCGTGACGCTCTCCGAGATGTTGGGGTTGATGACCAGCAGGCGCATGGCGTCAATCGCTCAGGACTGCGCGGCGCGCCGGCATCAGCGACGGTGCCCCGCAGGCCAGCAGCTGACCACGGCCGGGCTTCGGATGGAAGTCGCTTCCGTCCCACACCACCTCGCCGCGGCTCAACGTGACGCCCGGCCAGGCCTTCAGTCGCATGCCTTCGTACGGCGTGTAGTCGACCTCGTGGTGCAGCTGCTCGTTCTTCAGGATGAAGTCGCGCTCGTCCCAGATCACCAGGTCGGCGTCGGCGCCGATCGAGATGCTGCCCTTGCGCGGGTGCAGGCCGTAGGCCTTGGCCGGGCCGGTGGCGGTCAGCTCGACGAAGCGGTGCGGCGTCATGCGGCCGGCCAGCACGCCTTCGGACCAGAGCAGCGCCATGCGGGTCTCGATGCCGGGGATGCCGTTGGGAATGTGGCGGAAGCCGACCTCTTCGCCGTTGGGCTTCTTGCCCTCGGGCGCATCGAACTTGAAGGGCGCGTGGTCGGACGAGAACACCGTGAAGAGTCCGTCGTTCAGCCCGTCCCAGATCACCTGCTGGTTGGCCTTGTCGCGCGGCGGCGGGCTGCAGACGCACTTCGCGCCCTTGTAGCTGTCGTCGATGCCCAGGTCTTCGGCTGTCAAGAAGAGGTACTGCGGGCAGGTCTCGGCGAACACGCTCAGGCCGTGCGCGCGCGCCCAGCGGATCTGCTCGACTGCCTCGCGGCCCGACACGTGCACGATCAGGATCGGCACGTCGACCAGCTCGGCCAGCGCGATGGCGCGGTGCGTCGCCTCGCGCTCGACCAGCATCGGCCGCGAGTGCGCGTGGTAGCGCGGCGCGGTGCGGCCGGCGGCCTCGAGCCGCTTGGTGAGCCATTCGATGCAGTCGGCGTTCTCGGCATGGATCATCGCCATCGCGCCCTGCTGGCGGGCGACGTCGAGCACATCCAGGATCTGGCCGTCGTCGAGCTTCATGTCGTCGTAGGTCATGTAGATCTTGAACGAGGTGAAGCCTTCGCGGATGAGTTCGGGCAGCTCGACCGTCAGCACCTCGGGTGTCGGGTCGCTCACGATCAGGTGGAAGGCATAGTCGACGTGCGCCTTGCCCTCGGCGCGCGCGCGGTAATCCTCCACCGCGGCACGCAGCGACTGGCCCTTCTGCTGCGCCGCGAACGGAATGACGGTCGTGGTGCCACCGCAGGCCGCCGAGCGCGTGCCGGTGTTGAAGTCGTCGGCGTTGCGCGTGGGCGGCGGCATCGGCTGGTCGAGGTGGCAGTGCGCGTCGACGCCACCCGGCGTCACGGCGCGGCCGGCCGCGTCGATCTCGCGGGCGCCCGGCCCGATGCCGAGCCCGAGTTGCACGATGCGCCCGTCGCGGATGCCGATGTCGCTGGTGAAGGTGTCGCTGGCCGTGATGGCCTTCGCGTTGCGGATGACGAGGTCGAAATCAGGCATGAGGTACGTCTCTTGAAAAGTGGGATGCGATCGGCGGTTCAGGCGGCCATCCAGCCACCGTCGACCATGAGTTCTGCGCCGGTCACGAAGCGTGCGTCGCTGCTGGCCAGGAAGAGCACGGCGCGCGCCACGTCGTCGGGTCGGCCCAGGCGTGGCCACGGCGTGCGGCGCTCGGCGCGCGCCATCACCACCGGATCGACGGCACGGCCGCCGGCACCGGTCTGGATCTTGCCCGGCGCCACCGCGTTGCAGACGATCTGCTGCGCCGCGTAATCGGCCGCCACCTGCCGCGTGAGGTAAGCGATGGCCGCTTTGCTGGTGCCATAGGCGAGATCGCCTGGCGCCGCGATGATGCCGTGCTGCGACGACAGGTTGACGATGCGTCCGCGCACCTCATCGACCAGCGGCTGCGTCACCATCTGACGCACCGCCGCGCGGCAGCAGCGGTACACGCCCGACAGGTTCACATCGAGCACGCGCTGCCAGTCGGCCTCGTCGAGTTCGAGCAGCGGCCGTGCATGGCGGATGCAGGCGTTGTTGACCAGCACGTCGAGTCGGCCGAAGCGCTCGACGGTCTGCGCCACCAGCGCATCGACCTGCTCGGTGCGCGCGACGTCGGTGGGGATGAAGACGGCCTGGCCGCCCTCGGCGGCGATCACATCGGCCGTCGGCGCGCCGCCCTCGATGACCTCAGTGGTCACATCGGCCACGACGACGGTCGCACCGTGCGCGGCCAGCGTGCGTGCGATGGCACGGCCGATGCCCGACGCGGCGCCGGTGACGATGCAGACCTGGCCGGCCATGCGGGCGGACGTGACGGACGACGGGTTGGCGGCGGATTCAGGCATGGGCAGGCGAAGCGGAATGCGCGGGGCGCGGGGCGGCGCCATGGCGCTCACCCCAGGCCAGGAAGTCCTTTGCGGCAGCGGCGAGGTCGAAGCGCGGCGCGAAGCCGGTGTCGGCGCGCAGGCGCGCGATGTCCATCGGCGCGCGGTCGTAGGGCGCGTAGTAGTCGACGTTGCTCGGCTCACCGGCCGCCGCCACGTGCCACGCGAAGTTCGGATGGTGCGCGGCCACGGCGTCGCACCATGTGCTCATCGAGCCAAGAAAGCCCGCTGCCACGTTGTAGACGGCGTGGGGCAACCGAGGGCGGTCGAGCAGCGCGCTGATGGCCGCGGCCACGTCGCGCACGTAGAGCCAGTCGCGCCGGCTGTCGCGCGGCAGCACGGCCGGCTCGCCGCGCTCGGCAAGGCGCAGCACCTGCAGCGGCGCGCTGAGCGTGTCGCGCACGCCGGTGTCGGCCTCCCACGGGCCGAAGCAGGTGCCGAGCCGGCCGACCACCAGATCGAGCCCCTGCAGTGCGGCCAGGCGCAAGGCAGCGCCTTCGGCGGCCTGCTTGGAAATGCCGTACAGCCCTTCCGGGCGCAAGGGC
>CALRYR010000351.1:0-5215 GCA_943372425.1 Variovorax sp. YR752
TCTCGGGAATGGCCTTCTGCAGGTAGTACACCATCGACCAGACGGTGAGCACGGCGGAGATCCAGATCAGCCACTGGCCCCACACGCCGGTCTCGATGACGCCGAACAGGACGCCATGGAACAGCAGGAAGGGAATGGCCACCATCTGCACCACGGTCTTGACCTTGCCGATCATGTGGACCGCCACGCTCTTGCCGGCGCCGATCTGCGCCATCCACTCGCGCAGCGCGGAAATGGCGATCTCGCGCCCGATGATGATCAGCGCGACGAACACGTCGGTGCGGTTGAGGTGCACCAGCACCAGCAGCGACGCGCAGACCAGGAACTTGTCGGCCACCGGGTCGAGGAAGGCGCCGAAGGCCGAGGTCTGGTTGAGCTTGCGTGCCAGGAAGCCGTCGAGCCAGTCGGTCGCCGCGAACACGATGAACATCACCGTGGCGATGAGGTTGCGCATCGGCTCGGCGATCGGCAGGTAGAACACGCCCACGATCAGCGGGATCGCGACGATGCGCGTCCAGGTCATGATGGTTGGCAGGGTCCAGAACATGCGATGATTGTGCATGAGCCGCATGACCCTTCCCGTAGGTTGCGGCCTCAGTGCAACGCGCGGTAGATCTCTTCGGCCAGGTCGATGGCGATGCCCTCGACCGAGGCGATGTCTTCCACGCTGGCCGACGCCACGCCACGGATGCCGCCGAAGCGCTGCAGCAGCCGCGCGCGGCGCTTCGGGCCGATGCCCGGAATGTCCTCCAGCTGGCTGCCGCCGACCCGCACCTTGGCACGCTTGGCGCGCATGCCGGTGATGGCGAAGCGGTGGGCCTCGTCGCGGATCTGCGCGACCAGCATCAGCGCGGCCGAATCGCGGCCGAGGTAGACCTTCTCGCGGCCGTCGGCGAACACCAGCTCTTCCAGGCCGACCTTGCGACCCTCGCCCTTCTCGACGCCGACGATCAGCGACAGCGGCAGGCCCAGCTCGCCGAACACCTCGCGTGCCATCGACACCTGGCCCTTGCCGCCGTCGACCAGCACCAGGTCGGGCATGCGCGCGGCCTTGGTGGCGGGTGGCGCGTCGCTGCCCGCCCCTTCGGCATCGCCCGGCGGCGGTGCGTCGGTCTCGGCGGCGATCACCTCCGCGAGCTTGCCGTAGCGGCGGTGCAGCACCTGGCGCATCGCCGCGTAGTCGTCGCCGGGCGTGATGCCGTCGATGTTGTAGCGGCGGTATTCGCGGTTCTGCATGGCGTGGTGCTCGAACACCACGCACGAAGCCTGCGTCGCCTCGCCGGCCGTGTGCGAGATGTCGAAGCACTCCACGCGGAAGTTGTCGAGGTCGTCGGGCGCCAGCTCGAGCGCGTCGACCAGCGCACGCGTGCGCGCCTGCTGGGAGCCCTCTTCGGCCAGCAGCCGCGCCAGCTGCAGCTGCGCATTCGTCTGCGCCATCTCCAGCCAGTGGCGACGCTGCTCACGCGGCTGGAACACGGCGGTGATGCGCGTGCCCGACTGCTGGGACACCGCCTCGATCAACTCACGGCTGACCTGCTCGCTCAGCACCAGCGTGGCCGGCACCGGGACGTCGATGTAGTGCTGGGCAATGAAGGCCTCCAGCACCTGCGACTCGACCGACACCGCATCGGGGCTGCCTTCGGATTCGCGTTCGCTGTCGTACATCTGTGCGGCATCGTCGACATGCACCGGGAAGTACGCCCGGTCCCCCAGGTGCCGGCCGCCGCGCACCATGGCCAGGTTGACGCAGGCGCGCCCGCCCAGCACCTGCACCGCCAGAATGTCGACGTCCTTGTCGGACGCGATCTCGATCGACTGCTGGTGCAGCACGCGCGACAGCGCCGACATCTGGTTGCGCAGTTCGGCGGCCTGCTCGAACTGCAGCTTCTCGGCATGCGCGGTCATTCGCGATTCGAGCTGGCTCAGCACCACCTGTGTGTCGCCCATCAGGAAGGCCTCGGCATTCGCCACGTCGTGCGCATAGGCCTCGGGCGTGATGTAGCCGACGCACGGCCCGGTGCAGCGCTTGATCTGGTAGAGCAGGCAGGGACGCGTGCGGTTGGCGTACACCGTGTCTTCACAGGTGCGCAGCTTGAACACCTTCTGCAGCAGCTGGATCGACTCCTTCACCGCCCAGGCACTGGGGTACGGCCCGAAGTAGCGGTGCTTGCGGTCGGTCGCGCCACGGTAGTAGGCCAGCCGCGGGAAGGTGTGCGCCGCGATCTTCAGGTACGGATAGCTCTTGTCGTCGCGAAACAGGATGTTGTAGCGCGGCTTGAGCGTCTTGATGAGGTTGTTCTCGAGCAGCAGCGCCTCGGCCTCGGAGCGCACCACCGTCGTCTCCATGCGCACGATCTTGCTGATCATGTGGCCGATGCGGGTGCCGCCATGGCTCTTCTGGAAGTAGTTGGCGACCCGCTTCTTCAGGTTGCGCGCCTTGCCCACATACAGCACGGCGCCGGCCGCGTCGAAATAGCGGTAGACGCCGGGCAGGTTGGGCAGGGCTGCGACTTCGCTGAGGAGTTGATCGGAATGCACGTCGGACATGGCGGCTATTGTGGCGCCGCGCCGCAAAGCCCCAGGCGCGACAATCCCGCACGGAGGCATGCATGCGCTGGGACATCTTCTGCAAGGTCATCGACAACTTCGGCGACATCGCCATCTGCTGGCGGCTGTCGTGCCAGCTGGCTCAGCGGGGTGCGCGGGTGCGGCTGTGGGTCGACGATCCGAGCGCGCTCGCCTGGCTGGCGCCGCAGGGCTGCGAGGGCGTCGCCGTCGTCCCGTGGTCAGACGCCGCTGCCGTCGCACAGGCCACGGTCGACGCCGTGCCCGATGTGCTCGTCGAGGCCTTCGGCTGCGACCCGGCGCCGGAACTGCTGGCACGCTTTGCCGCCAGCGGCGGCCGGGCCTGGATCAACCTCGAATACCTGTCCGCCGAGCCCTACGTCGAGCGGCTGCACGGCCTGCCCTCCCCGGTCTTCCGTGGACCCGGCGAGGGGCTGACCAAGCACTTCTTCTACCCGGGCTTCACACCGGCCACCGGCGGCCTGCTGCGCGAAGACGATCTGCCGGTGCGGCAAGCGGCCTTCGATCGCACCGCGTGGCTGGCGGCGAGGGGGATTCCCTCGAGCGGGGAACGGCTCGTTTCATTGTTCTGCTACGAGCCTAAGGCCCTGGCGCGTCTGATCGACCAACTGGCCGCAGCACCGATGCCGCATCGCCTGATGGTCACGGCCGGGCGCGCGACGCCCGCGGTGCGCGGCGTGTGGCCATCGCCGAACAGCCAACACGGCGCCCTGTCGGTGTCCTTCCTGCCGCTGATGTCCCAGCGCGACTACGACGAATTGCTGTGGGCCTGCGACTTCAATTTCGTGCGGGGGGAAGATTCAGTGATCCGCGCGCTCTGGGCCGGCCGCGCCTTCGCATGGCAGATCTACCCGCAGGACGACGATGTGCACCACGTCAAGCTGGAAGCCTTTCTCGACATGCTCGATGCGCCGCCGGCGTTGCGCACGTTCCACCGCGCCTGGAACGACGCCGACGATGCCGCGCTGACCTGGCCGGACACGGCCACGCACGATGCATGGACCGCTGCGACGCAGCAGGCCCGGTCTCGCCTGCTGGCGCAGGACGACCTGGCCACGCAGCTCGCGCGCTTCGTCGACGCGCTCAGCGGCCCTGCTGGGCCACGTCGCGCAACGCCTTGAGAATGATCCCCGCCGTGTTGCTCGCGACATAACGCGCACCCCAGGCGGCGTAGCGCGCTTCCTCTTCCGGCGTGAGCGCCAGGATGCCGGGGCATTTGCCCGCGGCCGCGACCGCCTTCAGTGCGCTTTCGATGGCTGCCTGCACCGGCGGCTCGTTCCAGCGGTTGTCGAAGCCCATGCTGTGCGCCAGGTCGTTCGGCCCGACGAACACGGCATCGACACCCGGCACCGCCGCGATGGCCGCGGCATTGGCCACGCCTTCAGGGGTTTCGATCATGACGATCAGCGCGACGCCGTCGTTGCTCAACGCCGTGTGCGCCGTGCCGCCGAAGGCACCGTAGCCGGCGGCACGCGTGGAGAAGGCCGCACCGCGCAGGCCCGGCTGCCCGCGCGTTGGGTACTTGATGCGCTGCACCAGCGACGCGGCATGCACCGCCGTGTCGACCATCGGAATCTGCACCGCGCTCACGCCCAGGTCGAGCGTGCGTGCCATGTCGTGTTCGAGGCAGCGCACCACCGTCGGGATGCCGCTGGCGCGCGCCGCGCGCAGCATGTGCTCGGTGGTCTCCAGACCCGCGCTGCCGTGCTCGTTGTCCAGCAGCATGAAGTCGAAGCCCGCGAAGGCGCACATCTCGACGATGGCCGGCGACGGAATGCCGTTGAACACGCCGCGCAGCAGGCGCCCGCTGCGCAGCATCTCCGGCAGCCGGGCGTCGATCGGGTGCTGCGCGCTCACAGCAACTTGCCCGGGTTCATCAGGTGGTTGGGGTCCATGGCCTGCTTGATGCGCAGCATCAGCTCCATCTCGACCGGCGACTTGTAGATACGCAGCTCGTCGCGGCGCAGCTGGCCCACGCCATGCTCCGCGCTGATGCTGCCGCCGTAATCGGTCACCAGCTGGTGCACGACGCCGTTGAGTTCGTGCGTGCGGTGCTTGAGCGCATCGTCGCCAGCGTCGGGCGGCATCAGCACGTTGTAGTGCAGGTTGCCGTCGCCGAGGTGGCCGAAGTTGATGATGCGGGCATCGGGCATGCAGGCCAGCACGTCCTGCTCGGCCTGCGCGACGAAGGACGCGAGCGACGAGATCGGCAAGGCGATGTCGTGCTTGATCGCCTTGCCCGCGCGCACCTGCGCCAGCGAGATGCCTTCGCGCAGCTTCCACAGCGCCAGGGTCTGTGCTTCGCTGGCCGAGAGCATCACGTCGTTCGTGAGGCCGGCTTCCATCGCTTCGGCGAGCGATTCCTCGATCCGCGCCTGCAGCCCGCCCGCGTCGGTGTCGCTCAGTTCGATCAGCGCGTTGAAGGGCGCCGCCTGCGCGAGCGGCGCGCGCGTGTCGGTCACCTGGTCGAGCACGAGCTGCAGCGACGCCGCGGTCATCATCTCGAAGGCCGTCAGGCGCTCACCGCAGCGCGTGCGCATCAGGCTCAGCAGGTCGACCAGCTTCTCGAGCGACTCCGCCCCGACCCAGGCCGTGGCATGCGCCGTCGGGCGCGGAAAGAGCTTCAGCA
>CALRYR010000352.1:0-5200 GCA_943372425.1 Variovorax sp. YR752
GTCGGCACCGACCAGAACAAGAAGTTCGTGATGGTCGTGAACGGCGAGAACAAGACCGAATACCGCGAAGTCGTGCTGGGTGCGCCGGCCAACGGCCTGCGCGTGGTCACCCAGGGCCTGAAGGCCGGCGAGCGCGTCGTCGTCAACGGCCTGCAGCACGTGCGCCCCGGCGCGCTGGTCGAGCCGACGGTGGTGCCGATGGACACGGCGCAGGCCAAGGCCCAGGCCGCCGCCACCCAGGTCGCCGCAACGAAGTGAGCCCAGGCGCGTCACCCTTGCCGCCGCTCTGAAAGAACACCATGAACCTCTCCAAATTCTTCATCGACAGGCCGATCTTTGCCGGCGTGCTGTCGGTGCTGATCCTCATCGCCGGCCTGATCGCCATGCGGGCGCTGCCGATCTCCGAATACCCCGAAGTCGCGCCGCCCTCGGTGGTGGTGCGCGCCCAGTACCCGGGCGCCAACCCGAAGGTGATCGCCGAGACGGTGGCGACGCCGATCGAGGAGCAGATCAACGGGGTCGAGGGCATGCTCTACATGGGCAGCCAGGCGACGACCGACGGCGTGATGACGCTGACCGTGACCTTCAAGCTGGGCACCGACCCGGACAAGGCGCAGCAGCTGGTGCAGAACCGCGTCTCGCAGGCCGAACCGCGCCTGCCTGAGGAAGTGCGCCGCCTGGGCATCACGACCATCAAGAGCGCGCCTGACCTGACGATGGTCGTGCACATGGTGTCGCCCAACAACCGCTACGACATCAACTACCTGCGCAACTACGCGGTGCTGAACGTGAAGGACCGGCTGGCGCGCATCCAGGGCGTGGGCCAGGTGCAGATCTTCGGCGGCGGCGACTACGCGATGCGCGTCTGGCTCGACCCGCAGAAGGTCGCGCAGCGCGGCCTTTCGGCCAGCGACGTGGTGGCGGCCATCCGCGGCCAGAACATCCAGGCGGCGGCCGGCGTGGTCGGTGCATCGCCGGGGCTGCCCGGCGTGGACATGCAGCTGTCGATCAATGCGCAGGGGCGCCTGCAGAGCGAAGAAGAGTTCGGCGACATCATCGTGAAGACCGGCACCGACGGCGCCGTGACGCGGCTGCGCGACATCGGCCGCCTCGAGATGGGTGCTGCCGACTATTCGCTGCGCTCGCTGCTAAACAACGACCCGGCCGTCGGCATGGGCGTGTTCCAGTCCCCCGGCTCCAATGCGCTCGACATCTCGAGCAACGTTCGCGCCACGATGGACGAGCTGGCCAAGAACATGCCCGAGGGCGTGGAGTTCCGCATCGCCTACGACCCGACGCAGTTCGTGCGTGCCTCGATCGAATCGGTGGTGCACACGCTGCTCGAAGCCATCGTGCTGGTGGTGCTGGTGGTGATCCTGTTCCTGCAGACCTGGCGCGCGTCCATCATCCCGCTGCTGGCCGTGCCGGTGTCGGTCATCGGGACCTTCGCGGTGCTGCACATCCTGGGCTTCTCGATCAACGCGCTCTCCCTGTTCGGGCTGGTGCTGGCGATCGGGATCGTGGTGGACGACGCGATCGTGGTGGTGGAGAACGTCGAGCGCAACATCGAGGCGGGCTTGAGTCCGCGCGACGCGACCTACCGCGCCATGCGCGAGGTGTCGGGGCCCATCATCGCCATCGCACTGGTGCTGGTCGCGGTGTTCGTGCCCCTGGCATTCATCAGCGGGCTGACCGGGCAGTTCTACCGCCAGTTCGCGGTGACCATCGCGATCTCGACGGTGATCTCGGCGATCAACTCGCTCACGTTGTCGCCTGCGCTCGCGGCCTTGCTGCTGCGCGGCCATGACCAGCCCAAGGACGCGCTGACGCGCTTCATGGACAAGTACCTCGGCTGGCTGTTCCGCGGCTTCAACAAGCTGTTCCATCGCGGTTCCGAGGCCTACAGCGGCGGCGTCAAGAACGTCATCGGCCGCAAGGCGTTGATGCTGGTGATCTACCTGGCGCTGATCGGCGTGACCTTCGGCCTCTTCAAGGCGGTGCCGAGCGGCTTCGTGCCGGCCCAGGACAAGCAGTACCTGATCGGCTTCGCGCAGCTGCCCGACGGCGCCACGCTCGACCGCACCGAAGACGTGATCCACCGCATGGGCGAGATCATGAAGAAGAACCCGAACATCGAGGACGCCATCGCCTTCCCCGGCCTGTCGATCAACGGCTTCACCAACAGCTCGAACTCGGGCATCGTCTTCGCGACGCTCAAGCCCTTCGCAGAGCGTGAGCGCAAGGACCAGAGCGGTGGCGCCGTGGCGGGCCAGCTCAACGGCGCCTTCGCCACCATCCAGGACGCGTTCATCGTGATGTTCCCGCCGCCGCCGGTGGCGGGGCTGGGCACCACGGGCGGCTTCAAGATGCAGGTGGAAGACCGTGCCTCGCTGGGCTACGACCAGATGGACGCGGCGGTGAAGGCCTTCATGGGCAAGGCACGCCAGGCGCCCGAGCTGGCCGGCATGTTCACCAGCTGGCAGGTCAACGTGCCGCAGCTGTATGCCGACATCGACCGCACCAAGGCGCGCCAGCTCGGCGTGCCGGTGACGGACATCTTCGACACCATGCAGATCTACCTCGGCAGCCTGTATGCGAACGACTTCAACAAGTTCGGCCGCACGTACTCGGTGCGGGTCCAGGCCGACGCGCCGTACCGTGCCCGCGCCGAAGACGTCGGCCTGCTGAAGGTGCGCTCGACCACCGGCGAGATGGTGCCGCTGTCGGCGCTGATGAAGGTCAATTCGAGCTTCGGCCCGGAACGCGCGATGCGCTACAACGGCTACCTCACGGCCGACATCAACGGCGGCCCGGCGCCCGGCTATTCGTCGGGCCAGGCGCAGGACGCGATCAAGCGCATCGCCGCCGAGACGCTGCCGCAGGGCATCAGTTTCGAATGGACCGAGCTGACCTACCAGGAGATCCTGGCTGGTAACTCCGCCTTCCTCGTCTTCCCGCTGGCGCTGCTGCTGGTGTTCCTGGTGCTTGCCGCGCAGTACGAGAGCCTGACGCTGCCGATCGCGATCATCCTGATCGTGCCGATGGGCCTGCTCGCCGCCATGACCGGTGTCTGGATCTCGGGGGGTGACAACAACGTCTTCACGCAGATCGGGCTGATCGTGCTGGTGGGACTGAGTGCGAAGAACGCGATCCTGATCGTGGAGTTCGCACGCGAGCTGGAGTTCGCCGGGCGAACGCCGATCCAGGCCGCCATCGAGGCCAGCCGCCTGCGGCTGCGCCCCATCCTGATGACCTCGCTGGCCTTCGTGATGGGCGTGCTGCCCCTGGTGCTCTCGACCGGTGCCGGCTCCGAGATGCGCAAGGCGATGGGCGTGGCGGTGTTCGCCGGGATGATCGGCGTGACGGCCTTCGGCCTGTTCCTGACGCCGGTGTTCTATGTGCTGCTGCGCCGCCTCACGGGCAACCGCCCGCTCAAGCAGCACGGCGAGGTGCCGCACGACGTCGAGGCCTTCGCCCCGGCCGGCGACCTCTCGGCGGCGCACGGCGGCGGCGGCGCCCCGTTGCATCCGCACCCGGCGGCACCCCGCCACCCGATCGAATGAACGGCGCACGACGCCCGACGCAGGAGCCTTTCCTCATGACAAGTCTTTCATCCTCTTTCGCCCGCTGGCTCACGCCGCTCGCTGCCGCGCTGGTGCTCGCCGGCTGTGCCTCGGTGGCCGAGCTGCCGGCCACTGTGGCCGCCCCGGCGCAGTTCAAGGAAGCGCCCACGGCGCAGGCCGGCACGGCGCCGGTGCAGCCTGCCGGCGACTGGTGGCGCGCCTTCAACGATCCGGTGCTCGACGACCTGGTCGCGCGCGCCGCTGCCAACAACACCAGCATCCAGCAGGCGGCAGCGCGGCTGGCCGAGGCACGCGCGCTGGCGCGCAGCGTCGACGCCGACCGGTCAGTGCAGGTGGGCCTCAACGGTGGCGCGAGCCGCGCGCAGGGGCTGGACCGCAACCAGCTCAACTACCCGACGACGCTGCTCAACGCCGGCGCCAGCGTGTCGTACGAGCTCGACCTGTTCGGCCGCCTGTCCGGCGCCAGCAACGCCGCGCTGCTCGACGCGCAGGGCAGTGCCGCATCGCTGCAGAGTGCCAGGCTCCTGGTGCAAGCCGAGGTCGCGCAGAACTACCTGGCGCTGCGCGCGCTGGACGACGAGCGTACGCTGATGCGCGACACGGTCGAGGCCTACCGCGACACGCTGCGCCTGACCGAGCGACGCGAACGCGCCGGCGACCTGGCCGAGCTCGACGTGGCGCGTGTGCAGACCGAGCTGGCGTCGACCGAATCCGACGCGCTGGCGCTCGATCGGCAGCGTGCGCTGTCGGAACACGCGCTGGCCGTGCTGCTGGGCGAGACCGCCTCGCAATTCAGCCTGACGCGCGAAGCGTGGCGCACCGCGCTGCCGCGCATCCCGGCCGGTCTGCCGTCGACCGTGCTCGAACGCCGGCCCGACGTGCTGGCCGCGCAGAAGACGGTGATGGCCGCGCAGGCACGCGTCGGCGTGGCGCAGACGGCGTGGTTCCCAAGCATCTCGCTGACCGGCGGCGGCGGCTATGCGTCGTCCGACCTCGGCGACCTCTTCAAGTGGTCGGCCCGCTCATGGGGCATCGGCGCGCTGCTGTCGCTGCCGATCCTCGACGGCGGCCGGCGCGAGGCGGGTGTGCAGAGCGCATCGGCCCAGCTCGACGGCGCGCTGGCGACCTACCGCTCGCAGGTGCTTGTGGCCTTCCGCGAGGTCGAGGACCAGCTGGCCTCGCTGCGGCTGCTCGACGAGCAGGCCGCGGTGCAGGCGAGGGCGGTGAGTTCCGCAGCGCGGGCGACGTCGCTGTCGGACACCCGCTACCGCAACGGCTACGTCAGCCAGCTCGACCTCCTGGATGCCCGCCGCAGTGAACTGCGCAACCGCCGCCAGGCGCTGCAGGTCAAGTCGGCGCAATACCAGGCGACGGTCGGCCTGATCCGCGCGATCGGCGGTGGCTGGGGCGATGCCTGACCAGGGCCGTCCGCTGCGTGCTGCTCAGGCCTTCGGCCGTGCCGGCAGAAGCGGCTCGACGAACTTTCTGGCCACGTCGAGATTCTGGGCGGCCAGATGCTTCATCTGCGCCGACGTGGCCACGGCCAACGGCTCTGTCTGGACCGCGTTCCAGAAACGCTCGGTCGCATCCAATGCGCGAGCCCAGACCTCCGGCTT
>CALRYR010000353.1:0-5197 GCA_943372425.1 Variovorax sp. YR752
AGCGGGAGACGATGAGGCACAGCCGCCGAGTGCGATGGCTGCAAGCAGGACGAGGGCGGTGAAAGTTCTCATCTGGCGATTGTCGGTGCGCTGGTGAATTCTGATCAGGGCATCTCCACAGCGCGAGCATTGGCAAGAATCGCGTGGACAAGGGCCGGCGTCATGGGCCCCACCAGCATGTAGTACGTCTCATCGCCATCGATGACGAAGTAGATGCGCTGGTCCCTTGGCTCAGCGGCCTGAATCACGTATGCAGTCAATGCACCTTTCGACATCCGCGTGTAACTGCTGGCACTGTCAATTCGCTCGGCTTTCCTGACAGCGCGAAGGAGCTTGTCATCAGCCGCAGGCTCCTTGCCAAGGGTGTCCCAATAGTCGCGAGGCGTCTTGATGCTGTGAGCCTGGAGAAACCCGCTTTTCCTGAACAGGTCGCGCAGATGCGTTTGAGTCCGATCGAAGATGGCCGTGCTCTGCTTCAGGTCGCCCGTTGGGGGGACCAATTCGATGGCAAGGCTACCGGTACCTGTGCTGAAGATCTTGCCGACTTCGGTTTGGGGCAGTTGCAGCTCAAGCCGTCTGAACTGCAGGGGAATGCAGCTTTGGCACTCGTGCGCTTCCGGCCATTCCCCAAGCTGCAAGGTGGCAGCACCAACCGCACCCGTGCCCAGTGCGGCAGCCAGCAGCCATGCGCCGCGAATCAGGCCCACTTTGCAGACCTCAAGGAAGAGATCCCCATCGCGGCCAGTTGCAGGTCGGTGCCGTAGAGGCTGATCGCTTGCCTCGCGCAGGTTTGGCTGAGCTTCCCTTGAATGCGCTTGAAGCTGGCGCCGCCCAATTGTGTTGAGAGCCAAAAATAAGAGGCGGGGCCCATGGGCGGCTCCGGAACCAGGGCAAACGCCTTGGAGCACTTCACCGTCTCGCGATACATCGTCGTGAAAACACTGACCACACCGTCGTTGACGGTGCCATTCCAGTTCGACAGCTCGATGGCTGCGAACTTGTAGAAGTCGACGATCAATCGCCGAACGTTTTCCTTGTCGTTAAATGACGGCTCTGCCATGGTGATCCCCCTGATCTGTTGAACATGCCTCTGCGGGCACGGCGCTCGACTGCGAGGCCGCAGCGAATGCTACTGCCTCGAATCCGAACTCAACATTGGCCGCAGCGAGCGCGGCACTGGAACCGTGCTGAATGCCGCGCGTCACGGCCATGACGCGCGGCTGGCGATCAGCTCAGATGCTTGCCCACGATGCCGGCCAGCTCGAACATCGTCACCTGGTCCTTGCCGAAGACGGGCTTCAGCTTGGCATCGGCGTTGATGGCGCGCTTGTTGGCTGCATCCTGCAGGCCGTTGGCCTTGATGTAGTCCCACAGCTTCTTGATGACTTCGGTGCGCGCCACAGGTTCCGCGCCGATAACCGCGGCCAGCGCATCGCTCGGCTTCAGGCCGGCGCCCGGCTTGCGCGGCGCCTTGGGGGCTGCGGCCTTCTTGGCGGCGGGCGTCTTCGCTGCGGCGGTCTTCTTGGCAGCGACCTTCTTCGCCGGCGCGGCCTTGCCGAAGGTCTTGCGCGGCGGGAACTTGCTGCCGCCTTCGCGCGGCGCGAACTCGAAGGTCACCTTGCCCTCGTCCTTGTTCCAGACCAGGAAGGCCTTGAAGGCGCGGCGGGTGCGCATCGAGACGAATTTGTCGAGCAGGTCGGTCTTGCCGGTGGCCAGCAGCTTCTCCATCTGCGCGGGTTCCACCGGCTGCGTGAGGATGACCTTGCCGGTCTTGAAGGTGCAGCTCGGCGTTGGCTGCGCGTTCGTGGGCACCGATTTCTCGCAGACGTAGTTGGCGCCGTGCTCGAACACCGGGGCGCCGCAGATCGGGCAGGGGCCCAGCGTGTCCTGCGCGCCGAAGTCGACGATCTCGCCGCTGTCGGCGTCATCGTTGCCGAAGTCGAACTCCAGCTTCCAGTTCTTGCTCTCTTCTTCGTCATACTTGAGGATGATCTCGGCCGTGAAGGGCCAGCCCGCCTTGGAGCGGAAGCCTTCCAGCGGACCGATGTGCTTGGTCGCCAGCAGCTGCTCGGCTTCGACCACCTCGAAGGTGCGTCCGGCCGGCGACTTGCCGAAGGAGAAGCCGCAGGGTTCCTGGCCCGGCTTGCCGGTGCAGGTGTAGCGGCGGTAGTTCTCCTTCACCACGCCGCCGCAGTTGGGGCAGGGCGTCGACAGCGTCGCGTAGTCGCCCGGCACGGTGTCGCGGTCGTACTCCTTGGCCTTCTTGACGATGTGCTGCGTCATCTCGGCGATCTCGCGCATGAAGTCGGCGCGGCTGAGCGCGCCCTTCTCCATCTGCGCGAGCTTGTATTCCCATTCGCCGGTCAGCTCGGCCTTGGAGAGTTCCTCCACGCCCAGGCCGCGCAGCAGCGTCATCAGCTGGAAGGCCTTGGCCGTCGGGATCAGCTCGCGGCCCTCGCGCAGCATGTACTTCTCGGCGATCAGGCCTTCGATGGTGGCCGCGCGCGTGGCGGGCGTGCCCAGGCCCTTCTCCTGCATGGCCTCGCGCAGCTCGTCGTCGTCGATGGTCTTGCCGGCGCCTTCCATGGCACCGAGCAGCGTGGCTTCGGAATAGCGTGCCGGCGGGCGGGTCTTCAGGGCCTTCAGGTCAGCCGATTCGGTCTTCACCGTCTCGCCCGGCTTCACCACCACCAGGTTCTTGCCGTCTTTCTCGTCCTCGTCGTTGACGGCTTCCTTGCCCCAGATGGCGAGCCAGCCCGGCTTGACCAGCACCTTGCCGTCGCTGCGGAAGGGGTACTTCTTGCCGTTGGTCTCGACCGTGCTGATGCGCGTGGTCACCTGGAACTCGGCGCTCGGGAAGAACACCGACATGAAGCGCCGCACCACGAAGTCGTACAGCTTCTGCTCGGCCTCGCTCAGGCCGCTGGGCGCCTGCAGCGTGGGGATGATCGCGAAGTGATCCGACACCTTGGCGTTGTCGAAGATGCGCTTGTTCGGCTTGACGTAATTGCCGTCGACCGCCTGCTTGGCGAAGGGCGCCAGGTGCTTCATGCCGCTGTCGGCGAGCATCTTCATCGTGTCCTTGACCACCGGCAGGTAGTCCTCGGGCAGCGCGCGCGAGTCGGTCCGCGGGTAGGTCAGCGCCTTGTGGCGCTCGTACAGGCTCTGCGCCAGGGCCAGCGTGGTCTTGGCGCTGAAGCCGAAGCGGCCGTTGGCCTCTCGCTGCAGCGAGGTCAGGTCGAACAGCATCGGCGAGGCCGAGGTGGTGGGCTTGCTTTCCTCGGTGACGGTGGCGGGCTTGCCGCGGGCGGCATCGGCGATCTCGGCAGCCTCGCGCTCGCTCCACACGCGGTCGGCCCGCATCTCCGGGTCGGCCACGCCGTCGGGGCCGGGCGGCGGCTTCTTGAAGTTGGCATCGAACCACTTGCCGGGGTACTGGCCGGCCTCGGCCTGGAAGGCGCCGTGGATTTCCCAGTAGTCGCGGCTGACGAACTTGCGGATCTTCTCCTCGCGCTCGACCACCACCGACAGCGTGGGCGTCTGCACGCGGCCCACGGTCGTGAGGAAGAAGCCGCCGTCGCGCGAATTGAAGGCCGTCATGGCGCGCGTGCCGTTGATGCCCACCAGCCAGTCGGCCTCGGAGCGCGAGCGCGCGGCGTCGGCCAGGCCCTGCATCTGCGCCTCGGTGCGCAGCGACTCGAAGCCGTCGCGGATGGCCTGCGGCGTCATCGACTGCAGCCACAGGCGCTTGACCGGCTTGTTCAGCGGGCTCTTGCCGCCCGCGTACTGCTCGATCAGCCGGAAGATCAGCTCGCCTTCGCGCCCCGCGTCGCAGGCGTTGATGAGCTGGGTCACGTCCTTGCGCTTGGCCTGCTTCACCACGGCGTTCAGGCGCGTCTTGGTCTTGTCGACCGGCTTCAAGTCGAAGTGCGGCGGAATGACGGGGAGGTTCGCGAAGCTCCACTTGCCGCGCTTGACGTCGAATTCCTCCGGCGCCTGGATCTCGACCAGGTGGCCGACCGCGCTCGTCACGACGTACTGCTCGCTCTCGAAGTACTCGTCGTGCTTCTCGAACTTGCCCGCCGTGGGCGTGAGGGCGCGGACGATGTCCTGCGCCACCGACGGCTTTTCTGCAATTACCAATGTCTTTGTCATCTGGGCTCTCTCTATACTTCGATGCTCTCGCGTGCGTACACACGCGCGCACGCACATGTGTGCCCATTCAAACTATCAGACTTCGGCGATGCCTTCAAAAATCCCCCCGATCCGTGGCCGCCGCATCCAGACCCGGCGCTCCGGTGTCCATGGCAAGGGCGTGTTCGCCACGCAGGATATCGCCGAGGGCGAAACGCTCATCGAATACCTCGGCGAGGTGATCAGCTGGAAGGAAGCGCTGCGCCGCCATCCGCACGATCCGGCCCAGCCGAACCACACCTTCTACTTCCACATCGACGACAAGCGTGTGATCGACGGCAAGGTCGAAGGCAACGCCGCCAAGTGGATCAACCATTCCTGCGAGCCGAACTGCGAGGCCGACGAAGTCGACGGCCGCATTTTCATCAAGGCGCTGCGCGACATCCCGGCCGGCCAGGAACTGAACTACGACTACGGCCTGGTCATCGACCTGCCCTACACCCCCGAACTGCTGGCGGACTTCCCCTGCTGGTGCGGCTCGGCCAGCTGCCGCGGCACGCTGCTCGCGCCGAAGGAAGAGGACAAGAAGAAGTCGAAGAAGCAAAAGAAGAAGGCCAAGGCCAAGAAGGCGGAAAAGAAGGCCGAAAAAACCGAGAAGAAGAAGGCCGAAAAGAAGGCAGAGAAGAAAGCGGGCAAGAAGTTGCGCAAGGGCGCATCGCCCACGCCGGCCATCGAGGCCATGGCCCTGGTGTGATGCACGCCATGGCCGGGGCCGCGTTCGACGACCGGATCGCCGCTGCGGTGGCGCCGCACTTCCCGGGCTTCGCGGTCGAGCGCGTCGACGAAATCGATTCCACCAACACCGAACTGATGCGCCGTGCGCGCGCCGGTTCCCATTCGCCGGTGCTGCTGGTGGCCGAGCGCCAGACGGCCGGCCGCGGCCGGCTCGGCCGCCCCTGGCAGAGCGCCCAAAGCACGGCGCAACCCGCCTCGCTGACCTTCTCGCTTGGCCTGCCGCTTGCGCCCAAGGACTGGTCCGGCCTGTCGCTGGCCGTCGGGGTGA
>CALRYR010000354.1:0-5179 GCA_943372425.1 Variovorax sp. YR752
GGAGCGGCGGTTCGTCTTCGGGCGGCGGCTTCAGCTCCGGCGGCGGCGGCAATTTCGGAGGCGGTGGCGCCTCGGGGGACTGGTGACCATGGCCTCGCTCCTTGCCAAACTGGGCCGGCTCTGGCGCCATCGCTCGACCGACGAGGCCGCCGTGCGGCGCGTGCTGCCCGCCGATGCGCTGGCCCGCCTGCAGGCCCGCGTCGCCGCCAGCGAACGCCGCCACACCGGCGAGATCCGCCTGTGCATCGAAGCGGGCCTGCCCGTGAGTTACCTGTGGCGCGGCGCGCCGGCGCGCGAGCGCGCGATCATGCTGTTCGGCAAGCTGCGCGTCTGGGACACCGAGCAGAACAACGGCGTGCTCATCTACCTGCTGCTGGCCGAGCACGCGATCGAGATCGTCGCCGACCGCGGCATCTCCCGCCATGTCGACGCCGAGGCCTGGCGTGCGATGACGCAGCGCATGGGCGCCGCCTTTCGGGACGGCCGCTTCGAGGATGGGCTGACGCAGGCACTGGAGGAGGTGTCGGCCCTGCAGATGGCGCACTTCTCGCGCGCAGCGGGCGAGCCGGACGTCAACGAACTGCCGGACGCGCCCGTGGTGCTTTAACGCCCGCCGAGAGGCCCGAAGTTCGTCGGCGCCAGGTCGGTGTCGAAGCCGGAGTCCAGCGCCGGCAGGCCGCGTGGATGCAGCGCTGCGTTGACGCTGATGGGCGCGTCCAGGCCGTCGTGCGCGCGCAGCAGGCGGCGGTTGATGGCATGCGTGGCGTCGAGTTCGCGCTGCATCGCCTTGGCCAGTTGCGACAGCGTGCGCAGGCGCCGGTTGTTCTCGCGCACCCGCACACCCAGCAGCCCGGCGACCGCCAGCAGCAGCCGCGCCGCAACGGCAGGATGCAACTCGACCAGCCCCTGCAGCGCTTCGCGCGTGAGGATGGCGAGCTTCAGATCGGTCAGTGCGGTGCAGGTGGCCGAGCGCGGCGCGCCGTCGATCAGGCCCATTTCGCCGATCAGGCTGCCGGCGTCGATCACCGAGATCACCACGTCTTCGCCGGGCGCATTGGTGGCGTTCTCGGCGCGCACCTGGCCTTCGATCAGCAGCGCCATGAACTCGTTGCCGTCGGCCTGGCCTTCTTGGATGAAGACGGTGCCGGCCTCGACGAAGACCGGTTGCATCGCGTCGATCACCAGGCCCGCATCGTGGGTGTCGAGTTGGGCGATTGGCGACGCGCGCATCAGCATCAACGCGGCTTGATCGCGCAGGGGAATGGCCGAGTTCCGTCCGTAGCTCATCGCCCCGTGCCTCCCGCGCTCGCCACCTCGGGAAGTGCCCAGACCGCGTCACCACCGACCCCGAAAAAGCGCCGACCCGGCGCAGCCGGCACCTGCCAGCCGCCGGTGAATTCGCCGAAGGCCGGCAGGATCGCCTGACCGCCTTCCTGCACGAAGCAGGGCAGCCGCAGCTTGTCGCGACCGCGGCCGTGCAGGTGGCAGACGGGATGCAGATGGCCGGCCAGCACGAAGTGCGTCGGATGCGTCTGCGGGTGGTGGCAGCAGGCGAAGGGGCCGAGCAGATGCGGCTCGTCGACCACCGCGATGCCCAGCGCAGCGGGCGGGTCACCGGCGCGGCTGTCGTGGTTGCCGCGCACCAGCGTCATGTCCAGCGCGCTGTGCGTGTCGCACCAGGCCTGCAGCGCGGCCAGCACCTGCGGCGTGCGGGCCTGGGCTGCATGCAGGAAATCGCCGAGGAAGACCAGCGCTGTCGGCGTGTGCCGTGTGATCAGCGCGTCGAGTCGGTCAAGGTTTTCCTGCGTGGTGCCGCCTGGCACCGGCTGGCCCAGCGCGCGGTAGGTCGCGGCCTTGCCAATGTGCAGATCGGCGATGAAGAGCATGCGCCGAGCCGGCCACCACAAGGCGCGTTCGGGAAGCAGTTCGAGGGATTCGCCGGCCCAGTCGACGGGGCAGGTGGTGGAGACAGCAGAAGGCACCGGGAGAGTGTCCCAGAAGTCCCGGAACACGGCGCGCCCTCAGACGATCGCGAAATGCTCGGTGCCGGCCGAAAGGTCGGTCGAGCGCGCGCGCTGGCTGTTGAGCTTGATCTGCAGGCGCAGGTCGTTGGCCGAGTCGGCGTTGCGGATCGCGTCCTCGAAGCTGATCTGGTTGCATTCGAACAGGTCGAACAGCGCCTGGTCGAAGGTCTGCATGCCGAGGTTGCGGCTCTTCTTCATGATCTCCTTGATCTCGCCCACCTCGCCCTTGAAGATCATGTCGGAGATCAGCGGCGTGTTCAGCAGCACCTCGACCGCGGCGACGCGGCCCAGGCCGTCCTGCGTGGGGATCAGCCGTTGCGAGACCAGCGAGCGCAGGTTGAGCGACAGGTCCATCAGCAGCTGCGTGCGCCGCTCTTCCGGGAAGAAGTTGATGATGCGGTCGAGCGCCTGGTTGGCGCTGTTGGCATGCAGCGTGGCCATGCACAGGTGGCCGGTCTCGGCGAAGGCGACCGCGTGTTCCATCGTCTCGCGGTCGCGGATCTCGCCCATCAGGATCACGTCGGGTGCCTGGCGCAGTGTGTTCTTCAGCGCGGCTTCCCAGCTGTCGGTGTCGATGCCCACTTCGCGCTGCGTCACCACGCAGTTCTTGTGCGGGTGCACGAACTCGATCGGGTCCTCGACCGTCACGATGTGGCCGTAGGAATTCTCGTTGCGCCAGTCGACCATGGCCGCCAGCGTGGTCGACTTGCCCGAGCCGGTCGCGCCCACCAGGATGGTCAGGCCGCGCTTGGTCATCGACACGTCCTTGAGCACCTGCGGCATGCCCAGCCCGTCGATGGTCGGCAGCGTCGCGGGGATGGTCCGCAGCACCATGCCGATCTTGCCCTGCTGCACGAAGGCGTTGACGCGAAATCGGCCAATGCCGGTCGGCGAGATCGCGAAGTTGCATTCCTTCGTGCGCTCGAATTCGGCCACCTGCCGGTCGTTCATGATCGAGCGTGTCAGCGCCACCGTGTGCTGCATGCCCAGCGATTGGCCCGACACCTTGGTGATCTTGCCGTCGACCTTGATCGCCGGCGGGAAGTCCGCGGTGATGAACAGGTCGCTGCCGTTGCGGCTCACCATGAGCTTGAGCAGATCGTTGATGAACTGACTGGCCTGATCGCGTTCCATGATGTTTCTCGGGCTACAGGTGGCGCGCGGTGCGTCAGCCTGGGAAGTTTTCGGGAATCTTGGCCTTGCTGCGTGCTTCGGCAGCGCTGATGACGCCGCGGCGCACCAGGTCGGTCAGGTTCTGGTCCAGCGTCTGCATGCCCTGGCCGCTGCCGGTCTGGATCGATGAATACATCTGCGCCACCTTGCCTTCGCGGATCAGGTTGCGAATGGCCGAGGTGCCCAGCATGATCTCGTGCGCCGCCGTGCGGCCCTGGCCGTCCTTGGTCTTGCACAGCGTCTGCGAGATCACCGCCTGGAGCGACTCCGACAGCATCGCGCGGATCATTTCCTTCTCCTCGCCCGGGAACACGTCGATGATCCGGTCGATGGTCTTGGCGGCTGACGAGGTGTGCAGCGTGCCGAACACCAGGTGGCCGGTCTCGGCGGCGGTCATCGCGAGGCGGATGGTTTCCAGGTCGCGCATTTCGCCCACCAGGATGGCGTCCGGGTCTTCGCGCAGGGCGGAGCGCAGCGCGTTGGCGAAGCTCAGCGTCATCGGGCCGACTTCGCGCTGGTTGATCAGGCACTTCTTGGATTCGTGCACGAACTCGATCGGGTCTTCGACCGTCAGGATGTGGCCGTACTCGGTCTCGTTGAGGTAGTTGATCATCGCCGCCAGCGTGGTCGACTTGCCCGAGCCGGTCGGGCCGGTCACCAGCACCAGGCCGCGCGGCTTGAGCGCCAGGTCGCCGAAGATCTTGGGCGCGTTGAGCTGCTCGAGCGTGAGGATCTTCGACGGAATCGTGCGGAACACCGCGGCCGCGCCGCGTGCCTGGTTGAAGGCGTTCACGCGGAAGCGCGCCAGGCCGTCGATCTCGAAGGAGAAGTCGACTTCCAGGAATTCTTCGTAGTGCTTGCGGTGCGTGTCGCTCATGATGTCGTACACCATGGCGTGCACCGCCTTGTGGTCGAGCGCGTCGACATTGATGCGCCGCACGTCGCCGTGCACCCGGATCATGGGTGGCAGCCCCGACGAGAGGTGCAGGTCGGATGCCTTGTTCTTGACGCTGAATGCCAGCAGTTGGGTGATGTCCACGAAGATCCTCGGTGACGTTTTGATACGCTTTGACGATTATGACGATGATTGCCGACAACCTCCACCAAGTTCGAACGCGGATCGTGACAGCGTGTGCAGCCGCGGACCGCGACCCGGCCGGCGTGCAACTGCTCGCCGTCTCCAAAACCTTCCCCGCCGAAGCGGTGCGTGAGGCGCTGGCCGCGGGCCAGACCGCCTTCGGCGAGAACTACGTGCAGGAAGGCGTGGCGAAGATCGAAGCCCTGGCTGACGTGCGGGCGCAGCTTGTGTGGCACTGCATCGGCCCTCTGCAGAGCAACAAGACGCGCGTGGTGGCCGAGCACTTCGACTGGGTGCACAGCATCGACCGCCTGAAGATCGCCGAGCGGCTGTCGGAGCAGCGACCGGACGGCCTGCCGCCGCTGCAGGTCTGTCTGCAAGTCAACGTCGACAGCGGCGCCAACAAGTCCGGCGTTTCGGCCGAGGAGGCGCTCGCGCTCGCCCAGGCCGTGGCGTCCTTGCCACGGTTGCAACTGCGCGGGCTGATGGCGATCCCGGAGCCGGCCGCCGATTTCGACGCGCAGCGGGCGCTGTTCCTGCGCGCCCGTGCCGTGTACGACCGCATCCGCGACAGCGGGATTGCGCTCGACACCCTCTCGCTCGGCATGAGCGCCGACCTCGAGGCGGCGATTGCGGCGGGCAGCACGATGGTGCGGGTGGGGACGGCGATCTTCGGTGGCCGGCCGAGGCCGGCCTGACGTGCGGAGAGTCTGAGTTGCTTCGCCTTGTGCGCAACTGGTGAGATGTTCAGCCAGACCGTTGCATCGACCGGTTGAATCCGCCGTCAAGATTCTGCAAAAATCCGGATCTGCCACGCCCCGTCCGGATTCCGCCAATGCGTCATGTGCTTTTTATCTGCAGTAGGAACAAGCTCCGCAGCCCAACTGCCGAGAGCATGTTCGCG
>CALRYR010000355.1:0-5172 GCA_943372425.1 Variovorax sp. YR752
GTCGGACAGCCGTTCGAGCGGCCGCAGGCCGAGCCGCGCGATCCAGTAGCCCGCGACGGCTACCACGAGCACGGCGCTCAGCCCGAGCGCCAGCATCGCCGCGAGGAAGGTCTGGCGTGTCCGCTCATAGGGCTCGGAATTGCGCCCGACGATCAGCCGCACGGCAGGACGCTGGTCAAGCGGCGCAATATGGACCGACAGCGCCCGGAAGGGCCGCGCCTGCCCGGGCAGCAGGATGTCACTGCCGTGCCCATCGGTCTTGCGGGTGAGGCCGTCGATCTCGGCCAGGCCCTTGCCGTACTGGAAGCGCGGGTCGTCGCTCAGCACCCAGAAGCGCACGCTGCCGTCTTCCGGCGAGAGCGCATCCATGCGTGCCTGGACGCGCGCCCAGCGTTCGGGGGTGCCGATCGACTCGATCCAGTAGCGCAGGCTCGTGAGCGTGGTGTCGATCTCCTCGTACTGGTGCCGGTCGAGCTCGCGCGCCAGCACGCCCTGCAAGGCGGCACCGATCAGCAGGAAGGTCGCCAGCGTGACGACCGCGAACATCAGCACCAGCCGCGCGGTGATCGAGCGCCTCACGGCGAGGCGCCTTCCTCGTCGCGCACCTCCATCACATAGCCCATGCCCCGGATGGTGTGGAGCAGCTTGGGCGACGTCGCGCTGAAGGGCACGTCCATCTTGTCGCGCAACCGCTTGATGGCGACCTCGACGACGTTGGTGTTGCTGTCGAAGTTCATGTCCCACACCAGCTCGGCGATGGCGGTCTTCGACAGGATCTCGCCCTGACGCCGGGCCAGCACCGCCAGCAGCGCGAACTCCTTGGCCGTGAGGTCGATGCGCGCATTGCCCCGAAACGCCTTGCGCGCCAGCAGGTCGACCCGCAGGTCGGCGATGCGCAGCTGCATCGGCTCCTGCGTGCGGCCGCGCCGGTTCAGCGCCTGCAGCCGCGCGAGCAGTTCCAGGAAGGAGAAGGGTTTGATCAGGTAGTCGTCGGCGCCGTCGTGCAGGCCCTGGATGCGGTCTTCCACGCTGTCGCGCGCGGTCAGCATGATCACCGGCGTCTGCTTGACGGTGCGCAGCGAGCGCAGCACCGAGAAGCCGTCCAGGCCCGGCAGCATCGCGTCGAGCACGATCACGTCGTAGTCGTGCTGCATCGCGAGGTGCTGGCCGTCGAGGCCGTCATGCGCCATGTCGACCGCGCAACCCTGCTCCGTGAGGCCTTTGTGCAGGTACTCGGCGGTCTTGAGCTCGTCCTCGACGATCAGGATCTTCATGGCTGGGGTTGTGCGTGGCTGCCTGTCAGCCTGCGGGCGGCCCGTGCCTCCTTGCGGCGCTGGTACCAGTAATGGGCTCGGTCGAGGTAGAGGTAGACCACGGGCGTCGTGAACAGCGTGAGTGCCTGCGACAGTATCAGACCGCCGACCATCGCGTAGCCCAGCGGCCGGCGCAGCTCCGACCCCGAGCCGTGCCCCAGCATCAGCGGCAGGCCGCTCAGGAGCGCGCACATGGTCGTCATCATGATCGGGCGGAAGCGCAGCAGGCAGGCCTGGTAGATCGCCTCCCGCGGCGCCATGCCCTGCTCACGCTCGGCCTTGAGCGCGAAGTCGATCATCATGATGCCGTTCTTCTTGACGATGCCGATCAGCAGGATGATGCCAATGAGCGCGATCACGCTCAGGTCGTAGCCGCCCGCCATCAGGATCAGCAACGCCCCGACGCCGGCCGAGGGCAGCGTCGACAGGATGGTCAGCGGATGGATGTAGCTCTCGTAGAGCAGGCCCAGCACGATGTACACCGCCACCAGCGCCGCGGCGATGAGGTACGGCTGGCTCGACAGCGAATCGCGGAAGGCCTGGGCCGTGCCCTGGAACGCGCCGGTGAGCGACTGCGGCAGGCCCATGTCGGCCTGCGCCTTGTTGATGGCATTGACCGCATCGCCCAGCGCGTGGCCCGGCGCGAGGTTGAAGGAGATCGTCACCGCCGGGAACTGGCCCTGGTGGTTGATTGCCAGGTAGGCGGTCTTGCTGGTGTCGACCTTCACGAAGGTCGACAGCGGCACCTGCTGGCCGGTCAGCGGCGAGTTCAGGTAGAGCTTGCCGAAGAGCGCCGGGTCCTGCTGCATCGCCGGCGTCACCTCCATCACCACGTGGTAGCTGTTGAGCTGGGTGAAGTACTGGGCCACCTGGCGTTGGCCGATCGCGTCGTACAGCGTGGCGTCGATCGCCGAGGGCGTGATGCCGAAGCTGGCCGCACGGTCGCGGTCGATCGTGAGCACGGCCGAGGCCGCGGCGTTCTGCTGGTCGGACGCGAGATCGGTCAGCTCGGGCAGTTGGCGGAAGCGCTGCAGCAACCGCGGCGCCCAGGTGTTGAGTTCGTCCAGGTTCGAGTCGGTCACCGTGTACTGGTACTGCGTACGCGACGACCGGCCGCCCACGCGGATGTCCTGGCCCGCCTGCAGGAACAGATTCACGCCCTGGACCTTCGCCAGCTGCGGCCGCAGCCGCGCAATGATCTCGTCGGCGGTGGTGGTGCGACCCGCCTCTTTCGGCTTGAGGGCGATGAAGAAGTTGCCGGTATTGAAGGTGGACGAGCTGCCGTTCATGCCGAAGCCGCTCACGTCGGGGTCGCGCCGCACCACGTCGGCCAGCCGGAGCATGCGGGCATTCATCGCGGCGAAGGACGAGTCCTGCGCCGACTCGGCGAAGCCCGAGATGAAGCCGGTGTCCTGCTGCGGGAAGAAGCCCTTGGGAATGACCACGAACAGGAAGCCGGTGGCCGCCACGGTGAGGATGAAGCCGCACAGCGTGAGGAACTGGTGGTCGAGCACCACGTGGAGACCGCGCTTGTAGCCGCCCAGCAGCGCGTCGAAGCCGCGCTCGAACAGCAGGTACAGGCGGCCGTGCCGGCGCGCGTGCTCGTTCTTCAGGAAGCGCGAGCAGAGCATCGGCGTGAGCGTGAGCGAGATCACCACCGACACCGCGATGGTTAGCGTGACCGTCACCGCGAACTCGCGGAACAGTCGCCCGACGATGCCACCCATCAGCAGCAGCGGGATGAACACCGCCACCAGCGACACCGAGATCGAGATGATGGTGAAGCCGATTTCGCCCGCGCCCTTGTACGCGGCCTCCATCGGCGTCATGCCTTCCTCGACGTAGCGGTAGATGTTCTCCAGCATCACGATGGCGTCGTCCACCACGAAGCCGACCGCGATGGTCAGCGCCATCAGCGACAGGTTGTCCAGGCTGTAGCCCAGCAGGTACATCATGCCCACGGTGCCCAGCAGCGCGAGCGGCACGGTCACGCTCGGGATCAGCGTGGCCGGCACGTTGCGCAGGAACACGAAGATCACCACCACCACCAGCGCGATGGTCAGCAGCAGCGTGAACTCCACGTCCTTCACCGACGCGCGGATGGTCTCGGTGCGGTCGATGATCGGGTTGACTTCGACGGTTGGCGGGATCGACGCCTTGAGGCGCGGCAGCGCGGCGTTGATGCGGTCGACCGTCTCGATCACGTTGGCGCCGGGCTGTTTGGTGATGGCCAGCAGGATCGAGCGGCCGTTCTCGACCGTGTGGCCGGCTGGCGCCGCGGCACCGGCGTAGGCCCAGCCCGCGATCTTCATGTTCTCGGGCCCGTCGACCGCGACGCCCAGATCGCGCACGCGGATCGGCGCACCGTTGCGGTAGGCCAGGATGACGTCGTTCCACGGGCCCGCCTTCAGCAGCTGGTCGTTGGTGTAGACCGTGAAGCTCTGGTTCGGCCCGTCGATCGTTCCCTTGGGCTGGTTGACCGTGGCCGTGGAGAGCACGGTGCGCACGTCTTCCAGGCTCAGGCCGAGCGCCGCCAGCTTGGCCGGGTCGAGCTGCACGCGCACGGCCGGCTTCTGCACCCCGCCGATGTTGACCAGGCCCACGCCCGAGATCTGCGAGATCTGCTGCGCGAGGATGTTATCGGCGTAGTCGTTGACCTCGGTCAGCGGCAGCGTCTTCGACTGCACGGCCAGGATCAGGATCGGTGAATCGGCCGGGTTGATCTTGCGGAAGGTCGGCGGGTTCGGCAGCGTGGCGGGCAGCTGGCCGCTCGACGCATTGATGGCGGCCTGCACGTCGAGCGCCGCAGCATCGATGCTGCGGTCGAGGTCGAACTGCAGCGTGATCTGCGTGTTGCCCAGGCCGCTGGTCGACGTCATCTGCGACAGGCCCGCGATCAGCGAGAACTGCCGTTCCAGCGGCTGCGCCACGTTCGACGCCATGGTCTCGGGGCTGGCGCCCGGCAGGTTGGCCGTGACCTGCATGGTCGGGAAGTCGACCTGCGGCAGCGGCGCCACCGGCAGCAACGGAAACACCGCCGCACCGACCAGCAGGATGGCGATCGCCAGCAGCGTGGTGCCGATGGGGCGCTTGATGAAGGCGGCGGAAATGCTCAACGGGTGCTCCCACTCGCCTCGACCGTCGTCGCGCCGGCGCGCAGCTTGTACTGCCCGTCGGTCACCACGCGCTGCCCGTCGCTCAGGCCCTTGTCGATCACGGCCACACCGTCGGCGATCTGCACCACATGGACCGGCGTGTTGCTCGCCGTGCCGTCGGCACCGACTGCCCAGACATAGGTGCCGTCCTGCCCGCGCTGCACCGCGGCGGCGGGCAGCGTGAGCGCGTTGGCTCGGTGCGCCAGCATGAGGCGCACGTTGACGAACTGGCCCGGCCACAGCGCATGCGCCGGGTTGGCGAAGCTGCCCTTCAGCTGCACGGTACCGGTGGCGGTGTCGATCTGGTTGTTGAGCAGGATGAGCTTGCCGGTGCCGAGTTGCTGCGTGCCGGCACGGTCGTACGCCACCACGGCAAGCGCCTGGCCATCGCGCTGGGCGCGGTTGATCTCGGGCACCGCGTCTTCCGGCAGGGTGAACTGCACGGCGATCGGGTCGATCTGGTTGATCACGACCAGTCCACCGGCGTCGGCCGCATGCACGATGTTGCCCGGGTCGACCAGGCGCGCGCCCGCGCGGCCGTCGATGGGCGAGACGATGCGGGTGAAGCTCAGCTGCACCTGCGCGTACTGCACCGCCGCGCTGTCGGTCTGCACGGCGGCCGCGAGCTGGGCGACCAAGGCCTTCTGGGTGTCGACCTGTTGCTGGGTCGCCGCGTCCTGCGCGATCAGCGTGGTGTAGCGCTG
>CALRYR010000356.1:0-5155 GCA_943372425.1 Variovorax sp. YR752
TGCATTCACCGTCCCCGCAAACCCGAACATGTACATCGTCATCATCGCCTGGCTCTACGTCACCCTGATGATGGCCGTGGCCGAGGCCACCAACACAAACGGCACGGTGCTGGGTGCGATCTTCACCTTTCTACTCTACGGCGTGCTGCCGCTCGCATTGGTGGTTTACCTGTTGAACACGCCGGCGCGCCGGCGTGCATTGAAGGAACGCGAGGCGGCCGCACAGGAAGAGGCCCGTCGAGCAGCGGCTTCAGTCGCGCCAGACGGCCGCGGCGAAACGACCGCTGACGCCGTCGCGCCGGTGCGAGAAAAAACGTAACGGATTGCGCACGGTGCACCAGGCGTCGCTGCCGTCGTTGCCGTACACCGCGTTGACCCCTGCCGCACGCAGCCGCTGACACGCCAGCCCCGGCAGGTCGGCCCACCACTTGCCCGGCGCCGGGCCGGGCCGGAAGCAGGCATCGGCTTCCGCGGACTGCGCCACGAAGGCTGCCCGAACCTCGTCGCCCACCTCGAAGGCATTCGGTCCGATGCAGGGCCCCAGCCAGGCCATGGGCCGCGCATCGCCGAACACACCCGCGCTACGCTCCAGCACGCCGGCCGCCAGCCCCCGCCAGCCGGCATGGGCCGCGGCGACGCGCCGTCCTTCGCTGTCGGTGAACAGCACCGGCAGGCAGTCGGCGACCATGATCGTGCAGGCGACATCGGCGTCGAGCGTGGTGCAGGCATCGGCCACCGCGCCATCGGGCGTGGTCGCGTCGATCGGCAGGACGTCGGTGCCATGCACCTGCTGCAGGAACACCGGCCGCACGCCGATCGCCGCCTGCAACTGGGCACGGTTGGCGGCGACGTTCACCGCTTCATCGCCGACATGCCCGCCGAGGTTCAGTCCACCGAACGCGCCTTGCGACACCCCGCCCGCCCGCGTGGTGCAGATGGCACGAACGCCCGCGGGTGCCGGCCAGTCCGGCACGAGCCAGTCGTGCATCAGGATTCGGCGTCGGGGCAGCGGGCCGGCTGAGCGCGCTGCACCGCATCCGTTTGCATCGCGGCTTCGTAGGCCGCCATGGTGCGCGGCAGGCCGCTCAGGTCGCAGTCGAAGCGTTGGGCATTGAAGATCTGCGGCACCAGGCAGCAGTCGGCCATGGTCAGCGTGTTGCCGTAGCAGTAGATGCCAGCGGGTTGCTCGGCCAGCTGGCGTTCGAAGGCTTCCAGGCCCTCCCGCACCCAGTGGCGGTACCAGCTGTTCTTGGCGGCCTCGTCGAGCTTGAGCTCCTTCACGAGGTACTTCAGCACGCGCAGGTTGTTGATGGGGTGGATCTCGCAGGCGATGATCTGCGACAGCGCCCGCACCCGCGCACGGCCCACGGGGTCATGCGGCAGCAGCGGCGGCTCGGGGTTGATCTCGTCGAGGTATTCGATGATGGCCATCGACTGCGAGATGCGCTCGCCGCCGGACGATTCGTCTTCCTCCAGCAGCGGCACCAACTGCTCGGCGGCGATGTCCGAGAACGGCGGCTGGTGGTGCTCGCCGCGGGCGATGTGCACCGGCACGTAGTCATACGCCAGCCCCTTGATGTTGAGCGCGATGCGCACGCGGAACGAGGCGGACGAGCGGAAGTAGTTGTGCAGCTTCATCATGGCCGCAAGCATAGCCGCGACAGGGCCCTTGCACCGGCGTCCGCTACCTCTGGCAAACTGGTGTTCTCCCGCATTCATCAGGACGAACCCCCCATGGCTTCCGAGTACGTTTTCCCTGCGCCGGCTGTCGTCAGCCTCCCCGTCGTCGGTCAACCCGCCCGCTTCCCGGTCCACCGCATCTACTGCGTGGGCCGCAACTACGAAGATCACGCGAAGGAAATGGGCTTCACCGGCCGCGAGCCGCCCTTCTTCTTCATGAAGCCTGCCGACGCGGTGGTGGTGGTCGACGCCGACACGACCGGCACCATGGCCTACCCCACGCTCACCAAGAACCTGCACCACGAGATCGAACTCGTCGTGGCCATCGGCACCGGCGGCAAGAACATCAAAGCCGCGGATGCGCACAAGCACATCTTCGGCTACGCCGTGGGCCTGGACATGACCCGCCGCGACCTGCAGAACGAGATGAAGAAGCAGGGCCGCCCCTGGGACATCGGCAAGAGCTTCGAGCAGAGCGCGCCCATCGGCCCGATCGTGCCCGTGGCCGCCGCCGGCGATGCCCCCAATGCCGAGATCGCCCTGCAGGTGAACGGCGACGACCGCCAGCGCAGCACGGTCAGCAAGCTGATCTGGAACATCGGCGAGACCATCGAGCACCTGTCGGCCGCCTGGGAACTGCAACCCGGCGACCTGATCATGACCGGCACGCCCGAAGGCGTGGCCGCCGTGGTGGCGGGCGACACCCTGGTCGGCACCATCGCCGGCCTGCCGACGCTGACCGTGAAGATCGCCTGATCGATGTCGGTCGTCCACCTGCCCATCAAGCACTGCAAGAACTGCGGCACCGCGGTGGTCTACCGCGTGCCGGACGACGGCGACACGCGCGAGCGCGCGGTGTGCCCGGCCTGCCACACGATCCACTACGAGAACCCGACCAACGTGGTGGGCACCATCCCCGTGCTGGGCGACCGGGTGCTGCTGTGCAAGCGGAACATCGAACCGCGCTGGGGCAAGTGGACGCTGCCCGCCGGCTTCATGGAGCTGAACGAGAGCACGTCGCAGGGCGCCGCGCGCGAGACCGACGAAGAGGCCGGCGCCCATTTCGAGATGGAAGGCCTGTTCTCGGTGATGAGCGTGGTGCGCGTGGGCCAGGTCCACATGTTCTACCGCGCGCGCCTGCTCGACGACGTGTTCGACCCCGGCCACGAAACCATCGAGGCGAAGCTGTTCACGGAGGAAGAGATTCCCTGGGACGAGATCGCCTTCCGCACGGTGCGCGAGACCCTGCGCTTCTACTTCGAAGACCGCCAGCGTGGCAGCTTCGACCGCGTCCACACGCTCGACATCGTTTGAAAGCCCCTGCATGAAGCAACGTCTCGCCCTCCTCCTTCTCGGCGCCATGGCCGCCTGCGCGGCCGCGGCCGAGCAGGTGGGCGAAGTTGACACCGTCTTCAAGCTGATCGGCCCCGACCACAAGATCGTGGTCGAAGCCTACGACGACCCGAAGGTCAACGGCGTGACCTGCTACGTCTCGCGCGCCAAGACCGGCGGCGTGTCGGGTGCGCTGGGCCTGGCCGAGGACAAGGCCGAAGCCTCGATCGCCTGTCGCCAGGTCGGCCCGCTGAGTTTTACCGAGCCGCTCAAGAAGCGCGACGAGATCTTCAGCGAACGCCAGTCGATCATGTTCAAACGCCTGCGCGTGGTGCGCATGGTCGACGCCAAGCGCAACACGCTGATCTACCTGAGCTATTCCGACCGGCTGATCGAAGGCTCGCCACAGAACAGCGTGACGGCCGTGCCGGTCGACCGCGCCACCGTGATTCCTGTCAAGTAGCAAAGGCGATCCGCCACGGATGAAAGAAACGCCCGACGCACCGGGAAGTGCGGTCCGCGAACTCTATGCAGCGCTCTGGCGCTTCGCCGAAGGCGCGCGCGGCCAGTTGCTGGGCGCGACCGCGCTGCTCACCGCGTCGCAGCTGGTCAAGCTCACGCTGCCCTACCTCGCCGGCCAGGCCATCAACGCGCTGCAGCGCGGCAACCTGCGCGGTGCCGGCGGCTGGATCGCCACGCTGACCGGCGTGTACCTGCTGTCGTGGATGCTGCACGGCCCGGGGCGCATCCTGGAGCGCAACGTCGGCGTGCGGGTGCGCGAATCGCTGGCCGACCAGCTTTACACACGGCTCGCCGCCGCGCCGCTGGCCTGGCACGACGGTCACCATTCGGGCGAGCTGCAGCACCGGGTGCACCAGGCCAGCCGCGCGCTGTCGGACTTCGCGCAGAACCAGTTCATCTGGCTGAACAACGCGGTGAGCATCGTGGGGCCGCTGGTGGCGCTCACCCTGCTGTCGCGCGCCAGCGGTGCCACCGCGCTGGTGGGCTACGTGCTGATCGGCCTGATCATCCTGCGCATCGACAAGGCGCTCATGCGGCTCGCACGCGCCGAGAACGACGCCGACCGCCGCTACGTCGCGGCGCTGCTCGACTTCATCGGCAATGCGTCTACCGTGATCGGCCTGCGGCTGCAGGGCGCCTCGCGCCTGCTGCTGCGGGCGCGCATGGCGGCCATCTCGGTGCCGCTCAAGCGCACCGTGGTGCTCAACGAAGGCAAGTGGTTCGTGGTCGACATGCTCGGCCTGGTGCTGACCTGGGGCCTGGTCGTCATCTACGTCTGGCAGTCGCGCACGCCGGGGCAGGCGGTGCTGCTGGGCTCGGTCTTCATGATCTACCAGTACGCGCAGCAGGCCGCGGGCGTGGTGTCGTCGATGGCGGCCAACTTCCAGTTCTTCGCGCGCATGCACACCGACTACGGCAGCGCGGCGCCAATCTGGGCCGCGCCCACCGGCCCGGCGCTCACCACGCCGCCCGAGGAAGTGCCGGCGCACGAGCACATCGATGCGGCCACCCGCTGGTCGGAACTGCAGGTGACGGGCCTGCGCTGGCGTTACGAACGCCAGGGCGAGCCGGCCGAGGGTGAAACGGTGCGGAGTGGCCTGAACGACGTGTCGCTCGCGCTGCGGCGCGGCCAGCGCATCGCCCTGGTCGGGCCGAGCGGCGGCGGCAAGAGCACGCTGCTGCGGCTGCTGGCCGGGCTCTATGCGCCACAGGCCGGCGCGCTGCAGTTTGACGGGCAACCCTTCGAATGGGGGCGGCTGCGGCAGATCGCCACGCTGATCCCGCAGGAGACGGAGGTCTTCGAGGCCAGCGTGCGCGAGAACTTGAGCTTCGGACGGCCCTGCAGCGACGAGCGCATCGAAGCCGCGCTGTACGCCAGTGCCTTCGACGAGGTGCTGAAGGCCAACAACGGCAGTCTCGACTCGCCGCTGTCGGAGCGCGGCTTCAACCTGTCGGGCGGCCAGCGCCAGCGGCTGTGCCTCGCGCGCGGCGTGCTGGCCGCAGAGGGCAGCTCGCTGCTGCTTCTGGACGAGCCCACCAGCGCGCTCGATGCCGCCACCGAGGCGCGCGTGCTCGAACGCATCGCGTCGGCTTTCCCCGAGGCCTGCGTGATCGCGTCCAT
>CALRYR010000357.1:0-5132 GCA_943372425.1 Variovorax sp. YR752
GCCGTGGAGGCGACGTGCTGAATCCGGCCACTGCGCTCGAAGCGGCGATCGTCGGTTCGAGCGACATGGCGCAGCGCCGCGCCATCGCCAAGGCGATCACGCTGCTCGAATCGACGCGCGCCGACCATCGCACGCAGGCCGACGCGTTGCTGACCGCGCTGCTGCCGCACACGGGCCGGTCCTTCCGCCTCGGCATCTCGGGCGTGCCGGGCGTTGGCAAGTCGACCTTCATCGAGGCGCTCGGGCTGTACCTGATCGGGCAAGGCCACCGCGTGGCGGTGCTCACCATCGACCCGTCGTCGACCGTCTCAGGCGGCTCCATCCTCGGCGACAAGACGCGCATGGAACAGCTGTCGGTGCACGAGAAGGCGTACATCCGCCCCAGTCCGTCGAGTGGCACACTGGGCGGCGTGGCCGAGAAAACGCGCGAGGCGATGCTGGTCTGCGAGGCGGCGGGCTACGACGTCGTCATCGTCGAGACCGTGGGCGTCGGCCAGAGCGAGACCGCGGTGGCCGGCATGACCGACATGTTCGTGCTGATGCAGTTGCCGAACGCCGGCGACGACCTGCAGGCCATCAAGAAGGGCGTGATGGAGATCGCCGACCTGGTGGTCATCAACAAGGCCGATCTCGACCGCGATGCCGCCACGCGTGCGCAGGCGCAAATCACCTCGGCGTTGCGGCTCTTCGGCCACCACGGCAACCCGGCGCACGCCGAAATGCTGAAGGCCGCGCATGCCGAACCCGGCTCGCCCGAGGCCGAAGTGCGGTTCTGGCAGCCGCAGGTGATGCAGCTGAGCGCGCTGCTGGGCACGGGCGTCGACGCCTTCTGGGCATCGGTCATGCGCTTCAAGCAGCTGCAGGACGCCAACGGCAGGCGCGCCACGCGCCGCGAGAAGCAGGCACTGTCGTGGATGTGGGAACGCATCGACGCCGGCCTGAAGCAGGCCTTCCGCCAGCACCCTGCGGTGCGCGCGCTGTTGCCCGACACCATCGCCCAGGTGGCGGCGGGCCGCTTGCCCGCATCGACCGCCGCACGCCATCTGCTCGCCGCGCAAGCGTCGCGAGCGACCGATTCCGAGACCCCTTCCGATTCATCTTCCTGATCGAATGCCATGAAAGAAATCCTCGAACAACTCGAACAACGACGCGCCCAGGCGCGCCTCGGCGGTGGACAGAAGCGCATCGACGCGCAACACAAGAAGGGCAAGCTGACGGCGCGCGAGCGCATCGAACTGCTGCTCGACGACGGCACCTTCGAGGAATGGGACATGTTCGTCGAGCACCGCTCGGTCGACTTCGGCATGGCCGACACCAAGATCCCGGGCGACGGCGTGGTCACCGGCTACGGGATGATCAACGGCCGCCTGGTCTTCATCTTCAGCCAGGACTTCACCGTGTTCGGCGGCGCGCTCAGCGAAGCGCATGCCGAGAAGATCTGCAAGGTGATGGATCAGGCCATGAAGGTCGGCGCACCGGTCATCGGCCTGAACGATTCGGGCGGCGCCCGCATCCAGGAGGGCGTGGCCTCGCTCGGCGGCTATGCCGACGTGTTCCAGCGCAACGTGATGGCCAGCGGCGTCGTGCCGCAGATCAGCATGATCATGGGGCCGTGCGCCGGCGGCGCGGTGTATTCGCCCGCCATGACCGACTTCATCTTCATGGTGCGTGATTCGAGCTACATGTTCGTCACCGGCCCCGAGGTGGTGAAGACCGTGACGCACGAGGACGTGACGGCCGAAGAGCTGGGCGGCGCGATCACCCACACGACCAAGAGCGGGGTGGCCGACATGGCCTTCGAGAACGATGTCGAGGCGCTGATGATGCTGCGCCGCCTCTACAACTACCTGCCGCTCAACAACCGCGAGAAGCCACCCGTGCGCCCGAGCGGCGACCCGGCCGACCGCGCCGACCTGTCGCTCGACACGCTGGTGCCCGAGAACCCCAACAAGCCCTACGACATGAAGGAGCTGATCACCAAGGTGGTCGACGACGGTGACTTCTTCGAGCTACAGCCCGACTACGCGAAGAACATCGTGATCGGCTTCGCGCGCATGGAAGGCCAGAGTGTGGGCATCGTCGCCAACCAGCCGCTGGTACTGGCCGGTTGCCTGGACATCAAGAGCTCGATCAAGGCCGCGCGCTTCGTGCGCTTTTGCGATGCGTTCAACATTCCTGTCGTCACCTTCGTCGACGTGCCCGGCTTCATGCCTGGCACGTCGCAGGAGTACGGCGGCATCATCAAGCACGGCGCCAAGCTGCTCTACGCCTACGCCGAATGCACCGTGCCTAAGATCACCGTCATCACGCGCAAGGCCTACGGCGGCGCGTACGACGTGATGGCGTCGAAGCACCTGCGCGGCGACGTGAACCTCGCCTGGCCGCGCGCCGAGATCGCCGTGATGGGCGCCAAGGGCGCAGTCGAGATCATCTTCCGCGAAGACAAGAACGACCCCGAAAAGCTGGCAGCCCGCGAAGCCGAATACAAGGCCCGCTTCGCGAACCCGTACGTGGCCAGCACACGCGGCTACATCGACGACGTGATCCTGCCGAGCGAGACCCGCAAGCGCATCTGCCGCTCGCTCGTCATGCTGCGCGAGAAGAAGCTCGAGAACCCGTGGCGCAAGCACGGGAACATCCCACTCTGAAGCCGGGAGACACGATCATGTTCAAGAAAATTCTCATTGCCAACCGCGGCGAGATCGCCTGCCGCGTCATTAAGACCGCCAAGAAGATGGGCATCCTCACGGTCGCCGTCTATTCCGATGCCGACAAGGACGCGCGCCATGTCGAGCTGGCTGATGAGGCCGTGCACATCGGCGGCTCGGCCAGCCGCGACAGCTACCTGCAGGCCGACCGCATCATCGCGGCGTGCAAGAAGACGGGCGCGGAAGCCGTGCACCCGGGCTACGGCTTCCTGTCGGAGAACGAGGCCTTCGCGCGCAAGGTGGAGGAGGAGGGCATCGTCTTCATCGGGCCCAAGCATTATTCGATCGCGGCAATGGGCGACAAGATCGCCTCGAAGAAGCTCGCTAACGAAGCGAAGGTCAACACCATTCCCGGCTGGAACGATGCGATCGAAACGGCCGAGCGTGCCGTCGAGATCGCGAAGGACATCGGCTACCCGGTGATGATCAAGGCCTCGGCCGGCGGTGGCGGCAAGGGCCTGCGCGTGGCCTACAACGACAAGGAAGCGCTGGAGGGGTTTACGGCCTGCCAGAACGAGGCGCGCAACTCCTTCGGCGACGACCGCATCTTCATCGAGAAGTTCGTGCAGGAGCCGCGCCACATCGAGATCCAGGTGCTCGGCGATTCGCAGGGCAACGTCATCTACCTGAACGAGCGCGAATGCTCGATCCAGCGACGCCACCAGAAGGTGATCGAGGAGGCGCCGTCCCCCTTCATCAGCGACGCGACGCGCAAGGCGATGGGCGAGCAGGCCGTGGCGCTGGCCAAAGCCGTGAAATACCAGTCGGCCGGCACCGTCGAGTTCGTCGTGGGCAAGGACCAGGACTTCTACTTCCTGGAGATGAACACGCGGCTGCAGGTGGAACACCCGGTCACCGAGTGCATCACCGGCCTCGATCTCGTCGAACTGATGATCCGCGTCGCCGCGGGCGAGCCGTTGCCGTTGAAGCAAGCCGACGTGCAGCGCAACGGCTGGGCCATCGAGTGCCGCATCAACGCTGAAGACCCGTTCCGCAACTTCCTGCCGTCGACCGGCCGCCTGGTGAAGTTCCAGCCGCCGAAGGAGACGATGTTCTCGGCCGACACCGAGCACCTGTATGGCGTTCGCGTCGACACCGGCGTTTACGACGGCGGCGAGATCCCGATGTTCTATGACTCGATGATCGCCAAGCTGATCGTGCACGGGAAGGACCGCGCGCATGCGATCGCGTTGATGCGCGAGGCGCTCAACGGCTTCGTGATCCGCGGCGTGAGCAGCAACATCCCGTTCCAGGCGGCGCTGCTCGCGCACCCGAAGTTCGTCAGCGGCGACTTCAACACGGGCTTCATCGCCGAGCACTACAGCCAGGGCTTTCATGCCGAGGATGTGCCGCACGACGACCCGGACTTCCTCGTCGCGCTGGCCGCGTTCATGCACCGCCGCTACCGGGCACGCGCATCGGGAATCAGCGGGCAGCTCGAAGGGCATGGCGTGAAGATTGCCGAGCAGTTCGTGGTGGTCACGCTCGATGCGAAGGGCGAGCATGTGCACACGCCGGTGTCGGTGACCGACTTCCAGGGCGCGAGCGGCTCGAGCGCCGTTCAGGTCGGCGACAAGACGTACAAGATCGGCAGCAGCGTGGCGCTCGGCGCTGTACGGGTCGAAGGCGTGGTCAACGACAAGCCCTTCGTCGCGCAAGTCGAACGCGGTGCGGGCAAGAACCCGCTGGCCTTGCGCGTGTCGCACAACGGCACGCAGATCGAGGCGATGGTGCTGTCGCCGCTCGGTGCGCGGCTGCAGAAGCTGATGCCCTACAAGGCGCCGCCGGACCTGAGCAAGTTCCTGATGTCGCCGATGCCCGGCCTACTGGTCGAGGTGGCGGTGCAGCCGGGGCAGCAGGTGCAGGCCGGGGAGAAGCTCGCGGTGATCGAGGCGATGAAGATGGAGAACGTGCTGTTCGCCACGCAGGACGGCGTGGTCGGCAAGATCTCCGCGGCCAAGGGCGAGTCGCTTGCGGTCGACCAGATCATCCTGGAGTTCAACTGATGGGTGCCAACGACATGCAGGCGGTGACGCTTCACCGGCCGGCCAAGTTGGCTGCGCCGCAGGGCACCTGGACGGTCGAGGCCATCCAGGCATTGCTCGACAAGCCGCTGATGGACCTGCTCTTCGAGGCGCAGACGGTGCACCGCCAGCATTGGCCCGAGGGGACGATCGAGCTGGCCACGCTGTTGTCGGTCAAGACCGGCGGCTGCCCCGAGAACTGCGGCTACTGCCCGCAGGCGGCGGAGTTCGACACCGGCGTGAAGGCCGAGAAGCTGATGGCAGTCGACGAGGTGGTGCGCGCCGCGCAGGCAGCGAAAGATGCAGGCGCCACCCGCTTCTGCATGGGCGCGGCATGGCGCGCGCCCAAGGACCGGGACATCGAGAAGATCTCCGAACTGATCGGTGCGGTGAAGGGCCT
>CALRYR010000358.1:0-5067 GCA_943372425.1 Variovorax sp. YR752
CAGTGCCAGCACATCGTCGACGTCGTGCGTGATCATCACGACCGGCGTGTGCCACTGTGCGCAGACCTGCGCGAGTTCGCTGCGCAGCGTCTGCCGCAGCATGGGGTTGAGCGCCGCGAAGGGCTCATCGAGCAGCAGCACCGAGGGCGCGCACGCCAGCGCGCGCGCCAGAGCCACACGCTGCTGCTGTCCGCCGGACAGCGAGGCCGGTCGGCTGGCCGCGAAGCTCGCCAGTCCGAAGCTGTCGATCAGGGCATCACTGCGCTCCGCCTGAGCGGGTGAGGGTCGGCGATGCCACCAGTGCGTCAGGCCGAAGGCGACGTTGTCGCGCACGCTCAGATGCGGAAACAGGGCGTAGTGCTGGAAGAGGTAGCCCACACGCCGGTCGGCCACCGGCACGTCGACACCGCGCTCGGCATCGAACAGCGTGCGTCCGCCGATGCGCACATGCCCGCCAGTCGGACGCTGCAGGCCGGCCATCGCCTGCAGCGTCAGCGACTTGCCCGCGCCCGAGGGGCCGTACAGCGCCACCACGGGTGCGTCGCTGGCGAAGCGCACTGCGAGGTCGAAGCGGCGCGATCCGTCGCTCACGCAGGCCTGGAGGTCGACGTCGATCACGGCGCGCCGAAGCCGTAGCGGGCCAGCACCTCGACGGCTGGCGGCGTGGCGAGAAAGGCGATGAAGTCACGCGCCAGCGCCTTCTGCCGGCTGTCGCTCACCACCACGATCGGGTAGGTGACCGGCGTGTGCCCCTGCGCCGTGAGCACGATACGAACCTTGTCGCCCGCGATCGCTGCGTCGGTGCGATAGACGAAGCCGGCTTCGGCCTCGCCACGCGACACGTAGTCGAGCACCTGCCGCACCGTGTCCGCCTGGACGAACTTCGGGGTCAGCACCGACCAGAGCCCTGCCCCCTCGAGCACCTCCTGGGTGTAGCGGCCGACCGGCACCGTTGCCGTCTTGCCGATGGCGATGCGTTTGACGGACGGCGCTTCGAGCGCCTGGAGCGAGGTCACGGAAGAGGCACCCTCCGCCGGGACGATCAGCACGACGGTGTTACGCGCGAAGTCGCGCCGGGTGTCGGCATCGAAGACCTTCTGCTCGATGCCACGTGCGACGGTGGCCTGGTCGGCGCTCGCGAATACGTCCACCGGCGCGCCCTGCTGCACCTGCTGCAGCAGCACGCCCGACGCGGCGTAGTTGAAGCGCAGCGTCACGCCCGGCTTGATCGCCTCGAACTTCGGCGCCAGGTCGTTGAAGGCGTTGGTCAGGCTCGCCGCCGCCGACACCGTGAGCTGCTGCGCAGTGGCCGCGAAGGACAGGGCCGCGATGAACGCGGTAAGGCAAAGGACGCGAAGGGAACGGATCACGAAAGACTCCTTGGACATCAACGAAGGCGAAGGGACAGAAAGCGGTTGGACGCGAGCAGCACAGCGATCGACAGGACCGAGGTGACGAGCGCGAGCAGAAAGGCAGTCTGGTCCTGCCCGGCCTGCACGGCGTCGTAGATCGCCATCGACAGGGTCTGCGTCTGATGCGGGATCGATCCGGCCACCATCAGCGAAGCGCCGAATTCGCCCATCGCGCGCGCGAAGGCGAGCAACGTGCCGGCCAATATGCCGGGCCACGCCAGCGGCAGCGTCACGCGTACGAATACGCTCCATGGCGACTGGCGCAGCGTGCGTGCGGCGGCTTCCAGCGTGCGGTCCACCTGGGCAAAGGCCGTGCTGGCCGACTTCAGCACGAGCGGCAGCGCGACCACAGCGGACGCGACCACCGCGCCGTGCCAGTTGAAGATCAGGGTGTAGTCGAAGTGCTCGCGCAGCCAACCGCCGACCGGGCTGCGACGGCCCGCGAGCACCAGGATGCCGTAGCCGATGACCGTTGGTGGCAGCACGAGCGGCAGCATGCAGGCGGCCTCGATCACGCCGCTGCCGGGAAAGGGTCGCCGCGCGAAGAGCCAGCCCAAGGCGACACCCATGAGCAGTGCCAGCACCGTGGCCACCGCCGCGACCTGCAGCGACAGAACCAACGGCGACGCGTCGATGCTGTGTAGGGTTCCCGACATCATTGCGACATTCCTTACGTCACGCGCTACATAACGCGCGAATAGGCACAGGATCGCAATATGCAGGCCCGTTCACAACGCGCGGTCAGGCGACGAACCCACGCGCCGGAAACCAGCTGCGCACGGTGTCGTAGTCATAGCGCGTCAAGTCGCCCCGGCGGGCCTGCGGCGAGAGCAGGTGCACCGACAGCGGTTCGGCCCAGCCCCAGTAGTCGGCGCGCAGCGCGGGCGGGAAGCCCGCATCGTCGAAGGCGTGCCACAACTGCACCAGCCACAGCTCGCGCCCCTCCTCGTCGAGCAGCAGCGGAAGGCCTGCGCCCGCTTGCAGCCGCGCATGGCGCGTGCTGTAGTACAGCGGGCCGCCGCAGGCCTCCACGACGAAGTCGGCCACACGCTCGGCGACGCATTCGAAGCAGCGGCCGGCGCGCACGAACAATGCCGTCCGGCGCAGCCGCTGCATGTGGCAGTCGACGAGCCTGCGCAGCCCCTCCTCGTCGCAGAGCGCGAGCAACCGGTGCGGCGGCTGCGGCAGTCGCGGCAGGCAGGACGCGGGAAGCGCCTCGCCGCGTGTCGCAACGAAGCCGTCGCCGAGCGGCCAGCTCAGCGTCTGGTAGCAGGCGCGGTCGCAAGGGACCCACCGGGCTCGCAATGAGAGCGGCGATACGCGGCGATTCGAGAATGTCGGCACTGTCGGCTCCGTCGTCGGGTTTGTCGGCTATGTAGGCGGCTACATAACGAGTCACTTGACTTTGCAAACCGCATGCCCGCATCTCCTAGGAGCTGCCCGCGCTGTGCTCTTCTGGCCCGAAGCAGATCGCGTAGTCGGTGCAGACCCCGCAACTCGGCGACTTGCACACGTTGATCTGCTCCCGTTCGCACAGCTGTTTGTAGAGGAACTTCTTCCACTTCATGTTGTTCGTGTTGCGCTGCGCGAGTCGGGGGAACCAGCGTGAGATCAACGCTGAGAGTTCGCCGCGCGAAGGGAGCTGCATGTCCTGCCAGAGATGGTTGTCGCCCAGGGACGCCAAGGCGATCGCATAGGCCACGGCCTCCAGCTCTCGCGCCGATCCGGCCTGCGGATCGGCATGCTCACGCAGCAACGCCATGAGGTCGTCCACCTCGTCGCGACGTGATTCGAGCCGTCGGTCCAGCTCGCGCAACGCCCGCGTGTTCATGGGCTTCGGCCTCAGACCGATGCGGCCGCGTGCGTGTAGCACTTCTTCGGGCAGATCTTCGCGCAAGCGGTGCAGCCGATGCACAGCTCCTGGTGGGCGATGGTCATGACTTTCTTCTCGTACTCCTCGTCCTCGTCGTCGTCCCCGGCCAGAGGAATGTGCTCGCCGTCCTCGTCGAGTCCGACGAGTTCGAGCACGCCGCGCGGACAGACCTTGAAACACCGGCCGCAGCCGATGCATTTCTCCTCGTCCAGCGCAGCGACGAAGGTCGGCGTCCAGGTCTTGCCGCTCGGCATCGTGACGGTGAAGCTGCTCATCGTGGGCTCCTCGTCAATTGGCCGTTGCAGCGGCCTGCAGTTTGCGGGCTTCCATCAGGGCCGCGTGGGCGTCGTGGCAACGCTGGGCCACCGGCAGGATCTTTTCCCAGTCGGTGGGCAACTCTTCGGACAGATCGTGCAGGTCCATCTTGGCCTGCGTGGCCTGGGCGTTGAGCTTGCGCAGGCGCAGCTTGAGTTCTTCGGGCGTTTCCACGTCATGCTCCGTACTGGGCAACGGCCGGGTATTCGCGGATCATCGCGACGGCCTCGTCGAAGAACTTGGTTCCCGCGTCGGCCAGCTTGGCCAGCGACCCGAAGCCGAAGCGGTGCACGTCGCGCAGCTGCTTGTTGACGACCACCAGCCGGCCGGCGATCAACACCAGCCGACCGAAGCCTTCGTGGCTCATCTTCATCATCGGCGAGACCATCTGCCCGGTTTCGCGCTCGACCGCCACGGCGACCGCGCTGTAGAAGATTTCCAGGCGCCACAGGATCTCCGGGTCGGGGTCGCCGATGATCGGGATGGCCCGGCGCTCCTCCGCGGTGTACACGTAGGGCTTGAGCAGCTGCAGGTCGCTCTTGCCCTCCCAGGCGCCATGCGTGTCCTGCGCGCGCAGCTGCTTGATGAGCTGCTGGACGAACGGGTTGGACAGGTGCTGCTCCTCGCCTTCGGCGAGCTCGATGGTGGCGGCTTCAGCCATGTGGGACCTCCTCGTCTTCGAAATCAAATGCTCGCGCGCCGTCCTTGGCGTCCTTGGCCAGGGCCTTGCGCAGCCAGGGCGGTGGCGTGCCTTTAAGCACCGCCTGCAGCTTGTCGAGGATCTCGGCGATCGACTCGGGCTGCGGCACCTTGATCGGGTGGATCTTCATGGCGACCACGCGCGCGGCGCCCGAGCCACCGATGGCGGCCACGTACAGGATGGCGCAGTCCTTGATGGCCTCGAGCTTGGGCGCGAGCTTGTCCTCGTCACCGTCTTCCTCGAGCTTGCCGCCGAACTCGAAGCTCTCGACGAAGTGGTGCGCGTCCGGCGTGACCTCGTAGACGACGATGGCTTTGGCCCAGCCGAAGTGCGCGTCCACGCGCTCCTTGTCCTGGGTGGCGAAGGCGATTTTCATGGTTTCTTCTCCGTTGATGCGGGCTCAGGCACTGGCAGCCGCCGTGCTGGATTCGATCTGCGTGTCGGCATTCGCCGTGCGAAAGGGCATGGCCGCCCGTCGGGCCTCCGGCGTCAATGGCCAGTCGCCGGGATGGTGATGCGCGATGCGCTCCATCATCAGGTTCGACACCTCGAAGATCAGGTTCATCGTGCCGCGGTAGCCGACGTAGCGGCGGTGGGCATTGCCGATGCGGTCGAACACAGGGAAGCCCATGCGCAGCAGGGGCTTGTCGAGCCGCTCGGCGGCCTGCCGGCCGTGCGAGTGGGTGATGAGCAGGTCGCAGTCGGCCGCACCCTGCTCCAGGTCCTCGAGGTCGCCCAGCAGCACCTGCTCGGCCGGCAGCAGCGCG
>CALRYR010000359.1:0-5065 GCA_943372425.1 Variovorax sp. YR752
TTGCCAAGTCGCGTGCGCGGCCCTTCTGGCAGGTGATGGACTTCGTCGCGCCCTGCGTGCCGACCGGCCTGGCGGCAGGGCGCGTGGGCAACTTCATCAACGGCGAACTGTGGGGCCGCTTCAGCAGCCCCGACCTGCCGTGGGGCATGGTGTTCCCGCAGAGCGGCTCGATGCTGCCGCGGCATCCGTCGCAGGTGTATCAGTTCCTGCTCGAAGGCCTGCTGCTCTTCATCATCCTCTGGCTCTACGCCCGCAAGGAACGCCTCGAGCGCCGCGTGTCGGCCGTGTTCCTGATCGGCTACGGCGCGATGCGCTTCATCGCCGAGTACTTCCGCGAGCCCGACGACTTCCTTGGGCTGCTGGCGCTCAACATGAGCATGGGCCAGTGGCTGTGCGTGCCGATGATCGCCTTCGGCATCTGGCTCTACGCCACGGCGCCGAAGCGGCGTGTGGCCTGAAGCCGGGCCGCGGTGACGTGGATCAGATGCAGCGGAACATGACGCCGGTCTCGCCCGGTGCCCGCTCCAGGATCTGCGCCGTCTTGCCCTTCTGCTGGCAGTAGCCCACAGCGTCGGCGGTGGTCGGGGTCCGTGTCGTGCCGTCGGGGTAGGTCACGACTTCGTAGGCCGGGGTGCCGCAGGCGGCGAGGGCGCAGGCCAGCGGCAGGGCGCACAGGAGTGGGCGGAGGGAGAAAGGTTGAATTCGGTTCATCCATCCGATTCTGGCGCACTCGGTCCGGTTCAGCCGGTAAGCCGCAGCGCCGACGCGAAGCGGCGCGTCACGCCGCTCACCGGGTCGGTGAATTCAAGCGTCTTGGCCAGCAGTTGCAACGGCTGGTCGTAGCGCTCGCTGCCGACCGGCAGCCACGTGGGGTAGATCGGATCGTTGACGATCGGGATGCCCAGCGCCGCGCAGTGCACACGCAACTGGTGCGTGCGGCCGGTCACCGGCGACAGTCGCAGCCGCGCGCGATCGGCGCCCATCATCTCCAGGCATTCAAGGTGCGTTTCCGAGTTCGGTTCGCCTGGCGCTTCCCACACCGGCATCTTCCCTTTGACGCTTTCGAGGCGGCTGCGATAGATTGGCACGAGCGTGTGTCCCGCCGGCCAATGCACGACCGCTTCGTACGACTTCTCGACGCGGCGCTCCGCGAAGAGCGCCTGGTACACGCCGCGCGTCGAAGGATCGAGGCTGAAGAGCACCAGCCCAGCCGTGCTGCGGTCGATGCGGTGCACCGGCACCAGCGTGTCGATGCCCAACTGCCGCTTCAGCCGCACCAGGAGGGTTTCCTGCACGTACTGCCCGCCGGGCGTCACGGGCAGGAAGTGCGGCTTGTCGGCGACGAGCAGATGTGCGTCCTGGAACAGCACCTGGGCTTCGAACGGAATGCGGGGTTCGTCTTCGAGCGTCCGGTAGTAATAGAGCCGCTGGTGGCCGCGGTACGGGTCATCTGGCTGGATGGGCCGGCTCGCATCATCGACCACATCGCCTGCGTCCATGCGGGCGCGCCACGACGCCTCCGTCACGGCCGGGAAGCGCTCGACGAAGAAGGCCAGCATGGTCGGCCAGTGGCCGGCCGGCAGTCCGACGGTGCTGGGGCCGACGCCGTCGCGGGTGGGAAGGGGAGGAGAAAGGGGCAGAGGGGCGCGGCTCACGATGCCGAAATGTACCGGTGACTCACAACGCCGCGAACCACGGCATCCCCCGCACGGTCGCGATGCCGACGATGCCCTGGACGGCCACGCAGTGCCACATCACCGCGGTGTTGTCGAGCGTGGCGCGGGCGCGTGGCGCGATCAGCCCCGCATGGCTGCGCGCCAGCAGGTAGAGGCTCATCGCCACCAGCACCGCCAGGTGGAAGCCCTGGTAGCCCAGCAGCACGCCGACCGTGGCGCTCCAGGCCTGGGCATCGGGTTCGAGGCCCACCGTGCGATGGCCGTAGACGTCGAGCGCGAAGGCCGCGAACGCGCAGCCCAGCGCCAACCACACGCACCAGCGCATGCGGCGCTGCCGGGGCGCCGATGCATCGCCGAGCGCGCGCGTCGCGCCCACCATCGCCAGCGAACCGGCCACCCAGAGCGCTGCGGCAGCGGCAGGCCAGTGGCCGGCGGGCAGCGTCGCGCCCAGCGGCGGGCAGATGTCGCCCAGCATCGCGACATGCATGTGCGAATAGACGAAGCAGCCGAAGATCGTGAGGTCGACGGCGACCAGCACGACCGTGCCCCACCAGGAGTGCGACCGGCGCCCGGCCGCACCGATCGGCAGCGCGACCCGGTCGGCGACCTGCGCGGTCGCCATCGGCGCGACACGGTCGCTGCCCCACATCCAGTGGACGATGGCAGCGATGGCCAGCACGCCGCAGGCGACGGACAGCACCACCTGGCTCACCGTCAGCAGCAGGAAGAAGCCGGCGGTGCCCGCCGCTGCGATGAAGGGGCTCCAGCCGTCGGTCGGCAGCACCAGCACATGCCGCGGCGTCGCGTCCAGCACGCCGGTGATCAGCGTCTCGCGCTGGCCGGTGGCCGTGCCGGGCAACCAGTGGCGACCGGCCTCCACTTCCTCGGGCAGCGAAGGCCGGCTCCACAGCGGTTCGCGCGAATCGATCTGCGGGATGCTGCGCACGCCGTAGTCGCGCCCCGGCAGCCATTCGAGCGTGCCGGCGCGCCAGGGGTTGTCGTGGTCGGTGTCCGGCCCGCGCAGCGAGCGCCACACATCGACGATGAACACCAGCACGCCCGCGGCGAACACGAAGGCCGCGACGCTCGACAGCATGTTCAGGCCGTTCCATCCCAGATGGTCGGGGTAGGTGTAGACGCGTCGCGGCATGCCGAGCAGGCCCGTGAGGTGCATCGGCAGGAAGCTGGCGTTGAAGCCGACGAACATCAGGCCGAAGACCCAGCGCCCCCAGCGTTCCGACAGGCGCCGGCCCTTGTAGATCGGCGCCCAGTAGTAGAGGCTGGCGAACACCGGAAACACCATGCCGCCGATGAGCACGTAGTGCAGGTGCGCGACGATGAAGTAGCTGTCGTGCGCCTGCCAGTCGAAGGGCAGCACCGCCACCATCACGCCGGTGAGGCCGCCCAGCACGAAGATGCAATGGAAGCCGAGCAGGAACAGCGTGGGCGTGTCGAAGCGCACGGAGCCGCGCCAGAAGGTCGCGATCCATGCGAAGACCTGCACGCCGCTGGGCACCGCCACCGCGAAGCTTGCGGCCGACACGATGAACATCGACGTGCTGCCCAGGCCGGCCGCGAACATGTGGTGCACCCACAGCGCGAAGCTGATGATGCCCACGCCGATCAGCGCGTAGACCACCGCCCGGTAGCCGACCAGCGGCGTGCGGCTGAGCGCCGAGACCATCATCGACACCAGGCCCGCGGCCGGCAGGAAGATGATGTAGACCTCCGGATGGCCGAAGAACCAGAACAGGTGCTGCCACAACAGCGGGTCGCCGCCGCGCTGTGGCAGGAAGAAGGGCCAGTCGAAAGCGCGTTCGAGCTCGAGCAGCGTGGTCGCCGCGATCACGGCCGGGAAGGCGAACACGATCATCAGCGCGGTCACCAGCATGGCCCAGGCGAACACCGGCATGCGCATCAGCGTCATGCCCGGCGCGCGCGTGAAGAGGATGCCGATGATCAGCTCGATGGCGCCGGCGATGGCCGAGATCTCGATGAAGCCGATGCCCAGCAGCCAGAAGTCGGCGCCCAGGCCCGGCGAGAACTCCTTGCCGGTGAGCGGCGGGTACATGAACCAGCCGCCGTCGGGCGACACGCCGAAGAACAAGGTGCAGAAGAAGGCCAGCCCGCCGATCGCGTAGGCCCAGAAGGCATAGGCCGACAGCCGCGGGAACGGCAGGTCGCGCGCCCCCAGCATGCCCGGCAGCAGGTAGACCGCGATCGCCTCCACGATCGGCACCGCGAAGAGGAACATCATCACCGTGCCGTGCATCGTGAAGACCTGGTTGTAGGTCTCCGCGTCGAGGATCTTGCCGTCGGGCAGCGCCAGTTGGGCGCGCATCATCAGCGCCAAGACGCCGGCCAGCACGAAGAACAGCATCGCTGTCGCGATGTAGAAGACGCCCACGTGCGTGTTGTTGACTGCGCTGAAGAGGCGCCACCCCTTCGGCGAGGCCCAGGCCCGTTCCAGCGCCTCGCGCTCACCCGCCGGCCGTGGCAGGCTGGAAGGCAGGGTGTCGTCGGAGGATGTCATGAAGAGGTCATGGGCGGTGGGCGAGCCAGAGGGCGATCGATCGCAGCGTCGCGGCGTCGAGGCGGTGTTCGGAAGACGGCATGCGCGCGCCCGGCTTGATGCGCTGGACGTCGCCGATCCATTCGGCCAGCGTGTCCGCGTTCATCGGCAACTGGCCGGCGCCGAGGTGCAGCCGGCCCCCCACATGCGTCAGGTCGGGGCCGAGGCGGCTTTCCTCGGTGACGCCGCGCACGGTGTGGCAGGCGCCGCAGCGATTCGCGACGAAGGCATCGCGCCCGCGTGCGAGTTCGTCGGTGCGCGGCGGCGCTGACGGCCGCGCTTCGGCCGCGAGCCAGCGTTCGAAATCCTCCGGCGGCATTGCTACGACATGCAGGGCCATGCGCGCGTGCTGCACGCCGCAGAACTCGGCGCACTGCCCGCGGTAGACGCCTGGCGTGCTGGCCTGCAGCAGCAGGTGCTGCACCCGGCCGGGCAGCATGTCCATCTTGCCGCCGAGGGCCGGCACCCAGAAGCTGTGGATCACGTCGGCGCTGCCGAGCCCGAGGTAGACCGGGCGTCCGGTGGGAATGCGGATCTCGTTCGCCGTAGAGAACTCGCGGCCGCTCGCCGGGTCGCGGTAGCGCACGTCCCACCACCACATGTGCCCGGTCACCCCGATCACCAGTGCATCGCGCGGCGGGATCTGGCGCCAGGGCGGCGCATGGTGGATGCTGTAGACGAACAGCGCGGTGAGCACGACGACCGGGAAGAGCACGCCGCCACCGAGGATCAGCCATCGTGCCTGCGAGCGGCCGTGTGCATCGCCGTCCGCCGTCCGCGCCGCGCGCCGGCGCAGCGCCCACATAAGAAGGCCCAT
>CALRYR010000360.1:0-5045 GCA_943372425.1 Variovorax sp. YR752
CGCGAAGCCAATGCCGGCGTGATGGCCGCGCTGAAGGAAAGCGGCGAGCCGTTCGATTCGGGCAAGGTCAACGACCTGCTGTTCGCGATCGAATCGAAGATCGTCCGCAGCCAGATCCTCGAAGGCGAGCCGCGCATCGACGGCCGCGACACGCGCACCGTGCGCCCGATCGAGATCCGCAATTCCGTGCTGCCGCGCACCCACGGTTCGGCGCTGTTCACCCGCGGTGAAACCCAGGCGCTGGTCATCACCACGCTCGGCACCGAACGCGACGCGCAGCGCATCGACGCGCTGGCCGGCGAGTACGAAGACCGCTTCCTGTTCCACTACAACATGCCCCCCTTCGCCACCGGCGAAGTCGGCCGCATGGGTTCGACCAAGCGCCGCGAAATCGGCCACGGCCGCTTGGCCAAGCGCGCGCTCGTCGCCGTGCTGCCGTCGAAGGAAGAGTTCCCGTACACGGTGCGCGTCGTGTCGGAAATCACCGAGTCGAACGGTTCGTCGTCGATGGCTTCGGTCTGCGGCGGCTGCCTGTCGATGATGGACGCCGGCGTGCCGATGAAGGCCCACGTGGCGGGCATCGCCATGGGCCTGATCAAGGAAGGCAACCGCTTCGCGGTGCTGACCGACATCCTGGGCGACGAAGATCACCTGGGTGACATGGACTTCAAGGTGGCCGGCACGACCAACGGCATCACCGCGCTGCAGATGGACATCAAGATCCAGGGCATCACCAAGGAAATCATGCAGGTCGCCCTGGCGCAGGCCAAGGAAGCGCGCATGCACATCCTGGGCAAGATGCAGGAAGCCATGGGCGAGGCCAAGACCGAGGTCTCGACCTTTGCACCGCGCCTCACCACGCTGAAGATCAACCCCGAGAAGATCCGCGACGTGATCGGCAAGGGCGGCGCCGTCATCCGTGGCCTGCAGGAAGAAACCGGCACGACGATCAACATCGACGAGGACGGCACCATCACCATCGCGTCGACCGACCCGGAAAAGGCCGAACTGGCCAAGAAGCGCATCGAGCAGATCACGGCGGAAGTCGAAATCGGCAAGGTCTACGAAGGCCCGGTCACGAAGATCCTGGACTTCGGCGCGCTGATCAACCTGCTGCCCGGCAAGGACGGCCTGCTGCACATCAGCCAGATCGCCCATGAGCGCGTCGAGAAGGTCACCGACTACCTGAGCGAAGGCCAGATCGTGAAGGTCAAGGTCCTCGAGACGGACGAGAAGGGCCGCGTCAAGCTGTCGATGAAGGCCCTGACCGAGCGTCCGGCCGGCATGGAGTTTCAGGAGCGTGCACCGCGCGAAGACCGTGGCGACCGTCCGCCGCGCGGCGACCGTGGTCCGCGCGAAGACCGTGGCGACCGCGCTCCCCGTGGTGATCGTCCTCCGCGCTTCGAAGAGCGCGGCAACGGCGGTGAGCAAGTCCCCGAGCAGGGCGCCGCACAGCCGGTGGCCGACGCGAACCGCGGCGGCGACCAGCAAGGCTGAGAAAGAAGCAGTGGGGCGGTGCGAGCCGCCTCATTCTTTCCATCATGAAAGCCATTGAAATCACATCGTTCGGTGCGCCGGACGTGCTGCGTGTCGCCGACCGGCCGGACCCGGTGGCGGGCGAGGGCGAACTGCTGATCCGCGTCGCGGCCAGCGGCGTGAACCGTCCCGACGTTCTTCAGCGCACTGGCAACTACCCGGTGCCGCCGGGTGCCTCCGACCTGCCGGGTCTCGAGGTGGCCGGCGAGATCGTCGCGGGCGACGCCAAGGCCCTGGCCGACGCCGGCCTGGCCATCGGCGACCGCGTCTGCGCACTGGTGGCAGGCGGCGGCTATGCGGAGCTCTGCGTGGCCCCCGTCGTGCAGTGCCTGCCGGTGCCCAAGGGCTGGAGCGACATCGACGCCGCTTCGCTGCCCGAGACCTTCTTCACCGTCTGGAGCAACGTGTTCGAACGCGGTCGCCTCCAGAAGGGTGAGACGCTACTGATCCAAGGCGGCTCGAGCGGGATCGGCGTGACCGCCATCCAGCTCGGCAAGGCCATGGGCGCGACGGTGATCGTCACGGCCGGCAGCGACGACAAGTGCGAGGCCTGCCTCAAGCTGGGCGCCGACCACGCGATCAACTACAAGTCGAGCGACTTCGTCGCGGAGATCAAGCGCATCACGGAGGGCAACGGCGTCGACGTGATCCTCGACATGGTCGCCGGTGCCTATGTGGCGCGCGAGATCGACTGCATGGCCGAAGACGGCCGGCTGGTGATCATCGCGGTGCAGGGTGGCGTCAAGGCCGAGATCAATGCCGGGCTGGTGCTGCGTCGCCGCCTGACGGTCACGGGTTCGACCCTGCGTCCGCGCTCGATCGCCTTCAAGGGCGCCATCGCGCAGGCGCTGCGCGACAAGGTATGGCCGCTGCTCGAAAGCGGCGCGATCAAGCCGGTCGTGCACAGTACCTTCGCCGCCATTGGCGACCCCAGCGGTGCCGCGCAAGCCCACGTCCTGATGGAATCGAACCAGCACATCGGCAAGATCGTGCTGAGCTGGTGAACAACGGAACAAGACGACGATGACCCCACGCAAGCTGATTGCCGGCAACTGGAAGATGAACGGCAGCCTGTCGGCCAACGACGCGCTGCTGAAGGCGCTGCTGCAAGGCGTCGGCACGCCGGGCTGCGACGTCGCGGTGTGCGTGCCGGCACCGTACTTCGCGCAGGTGCAGTCGCTGGTGACGGGCTCGCCCGTCGCGCTGGGCGCGCAGGACATCTCGGCGCAGCCACAGGGCGCCTTCACCGGCGAGCAGTCGGCGGCGATGCTCAAGGACTTCGGTGTGCGCTACGCCATCGTCGGCCACTCGGAGCGGCGTCAGTACCATGGTGAAACCGACGACGTCGTAGCGGCCAAGACGGCCGCCGCGCTCGCCAACGGCATCACGCCGATCGTCTGCGTGGGCGAAACGCTCGCGGAGCGCGAAGCGGGCCGTACGGAAGAGGTGGTGAAGCGCCAGCTTGCTGCGGTGATCCACGTCAATGGCCATTGCATCAGCGAGATCGTGGTGGCGTACGAGCCGGTCTGGGCCATCGGCACTGGCAAGACGGCAACGCCCGAGCAGGCGCAGGGCGTGCATGCCGTGCTGCGTGCACAGCTGCACCACGCGGCCAGCGAACACGCCGCGGGCATCCGCATCCTCTACGGCGGCAGCATGAACGCGGCCAATGCCGCGGAACTGCTGGCACAGCCCGACATCGACGGTGGCCTGATCGGCGGCGCGTCGCTCAAGGCGCCCGACTTTCTACACATCATTGCGGCCGCACGCTGAATCGCGCACCGTAGATTCTTAGGAGAAACAACGAATGAACATGGTCCTCAACATCCTCGTCGGCGTGCAGATGCTCACCGCGCTGGCGATGATCGGCCTCATCCTGGTGCAGCACGGCAAGGGCGCCGACATGGGCGCGGCCTTCGGCAGCGGCAGTGCCGGCAGCCTGTTCGGTGCCAGCGGCAGCGCCAACTTCCTGTCGCGCACCACGGCAGTCCTCGCCGCGGTGTTCTTCGTGTGCACCTTGCTGCTGGCCTACTTCAGCCATGCGCGGCCTGCGTCGGGTGGCAACAGCCTGCTCGAACGCGCAGCCATCGGTGCGCCAGCGCCGGCTGCATCCGGTGCCGCGCAGATTCCGGCCGCTGGCACGCCGGCTGCACCGGGCGCCAGTGCACCGGCTTCGGCACCTGCCGCGCCCGCTTCCGGTGCAGCGCAGATCCCGACGAAGTGATCCGTGCAAATCTGTGTGCATTCATTGCTGCAGTGCACTGAAAACAACTGTATTTCAGGGTAAACTCTAAAGCTGTCCGGAAAGCCAAAACCCTCTTGGGTTCCTCATGCCATCTGGACAGAAAAAACCGCGGTCGTGGTGAAATTGGTAGACACGCTATCTTGAGGGGGTAGTGGCGAAAGCTGTGCGAGTTCGAGTCTCGCCGACCGCACCAAATCTCACCGGCAGGGGGCAGTCATCGCGCTGCTTCCTGCCGGTGGCAAGCGGTGATAGAACCCTCAGATGAACCTCGATTCCTACCTCCCCGTCCTGTTGTTCATTCTGGTCGGTATCGGGGTCGGCATCGCACCCCAGGTTCTGGGCTACATCCTTGGCCCCAACCGGCCCGACGCGGCCAAGAATTCCCCCTATGAGTGCGGCTTCGAAGCGTTCGAGAACGCCCGCATGCAGTTCGATGTCCGCTACTACCTGGTGGCCATCCTCTTCATCCTGTTCGACCTGGAAATCGCCTTCCTCTTCCCCTGGGCCGTCGCGCTCAAGGAAGTGGGCGCCGCGGGCTTCTGGGCGGTCGTGATCTTCCTTGCCATCCTCGTCGTGGGCTTCGCTTACGAATGGAAAAAGGGTGCGCTTGACTGGGAATAGCCGGAACTCGGCAACAAGGTACAGCCATGGCCATTGAAGGCGTTTTCAAAGAAGGCTTCGTCACCACGTCCTACGACTCGGTGGTGAACTGGGCCAAGACCGGCTCGCTGTGGCCCATGACCTTCGGTCTGGCCTGCTGCGCGGTCGAGATGATGCATGCGGCCGCCGCGCGCTACGACATCGGGCGCTTCGGTGCCGAGGTGTTTCGCGCCAGCCCGCGCCAGTCCGATCTGATGATCGTGGCCGGCACGCTGTGCAACAAGATGGCGCCGGCGCTGCGCAAGGTGTACGACCAGATGGCCGAACCCCGCTGGGTGCTGTCGATGGGCTCCTGCGCCAACGGCGGCGGCTACTACCACTACAGCTACTCGGTCGTGCGCGGCTGCGACCGCATCGTGCCGGTCGACGTCTACGTGCCGGGCTGCCCGCCCACGGCGGAGGCCCTGATCTACGGGATCATCCAGCTGCAGCAGAAGGTCCGCCGCACCAACACCATCGCCCGCGCCTGAACGGGACCGACATGACAGTCTTTGCGATCGATCCCGGTGCCCTGAAGGACACCATTGCCGCGGCTCTTGGCGACAAGGTGAAGAGCATCAACGTGGCGCTCGGCGAGGTGACGCTGGTGGTGAAGGCCGCCGAC
>CALRYR010000361.1:0-5043 GCA_943372425.1 Variovorax sp. YR752
CGCTTGCCATCGGCCGAGAGGCTGTCGACCCAGCGCGCCATCATGGCCATCAGCGCCAGGTCTTTCTCCATGATGCTGCGCATGCCGGGGCGCAACACCTTGACGGCCACGTCGCGCACGATGCCCTGGCGGTCGCGGATGGTCGCGAAATGGACCTGCGCGATCGATGCGCTCGCCACGGGCGTCTCGTCGAACTGCACGAAGATGTCGGCGACCGGCCGGCGAAAGGCCCGCTCGATGGTCGCGATCGCGATGGCCGACGGGAACGGCGGCACGCGGTCCTGCAGCCAGGCCAGCTCGTCGGCGATGTCGGGCGGCAGCAGGTCGCGCCGGGTCGACAGCACCTGGCCGAACTTCACGAAGATGGGGCCAAGCCGCTCCAGCGCCTCGCGCAGCCGCTGGCCGCGCGGCGCATCGAGGTTGCGCCCAACCGAAACAATGCGCGCCACGATGCGAAGCCAGGGCTTCTGGAAGCTCGTGAGCACGAGCTCGTCCAGGCCGTAGCGCAGTGCGACCCAGACGATGAAGACGCCGCGGTACAGGCGGCTCATTCGGCGCTCGCGCCGCCAGAGCCCGGTTGTCCCGCCTTGCCGGCAGCGAACTGGCGCACCGCCCCCGCCACCTTGCGCGCGACGCCCGACACCGTGTGGGCCGGCACGTCGCCGATCAGGCGTGCCAGGTCGTCCTCGACGTCCCAGCGCACATGGTCGACCAGCCAGTTGACCTCGGCCGCCAGCTGCACGTCGCCGACGATGCGCACCGTCGGCTTGTCGCCGCGCAGGGTGCTGCGCGCGATGTCCAACGGCGACGCGTCGGCCACCATCAGCGTGAGCTCGGGAACGGCACCTTCGGGTGCGAGGTCGAGCAGCCCGGCGGGCGTCGCGACGAGGCGCATCGTGACGAAGCGCCATTCGAACTGCACCACCCGGCCCTTCTGGCGCATCAGCCGCTGCTGGGCCTCGGGCTCCTGCTGCAGCACGTGGTTCAGGAACAAGACCGCGCGATGCTGGATCTCGTGGACCGCCCAGGTGGGCGGCTGGATCCGGCTGCCGATGCGCTCGAACAAGCCGTCGAGAAAAGAAAAAGGGGACGATGGTGTGGCCATGTCCCCATTATCGATGGCGCCGGCGGCCCCTTGCCGCCGGACAGCGCCGCTTTACTGCAACGCCTGCACGCCGGCAACCACCCAGCCGCCGCGGCCGTCGGTCGGCTTGGTCATGTTCCAGACCTCGCGGAACGGGCTCGGGCCGGCCGAGGCGTCCTCGCGGATCATCCCGGAGAACTCGACGCTGGCCATATACGCGTCGGGCATCTCTTCGATGCCGAGCAGTTGCGCGTCGAGCATCACGACCTCGGTCTTGTTCGGCTGACCGCCGGTGTGCGTTTCACGCTCGGCCAGTTGCGAGCGGATCTCGCCGACCATCGAGTCGGTCATCATCGACCGCAGCATGGTGATGTCGGAACGATCCCAGGCGTCCTGCAAGGTGACGAAGTTGCGCTTGGCCGCCGTCAGGAAACCATCGACATCGAAGCCTGCAGGAATGCCCCAGGACTGCGCGCCGCTCAGCGCCGAGCCGATCATGCTGCTGCCCGCGGCACCCGCGGCGCCGGCCATCGAGGAGCCGCTGCTGCGCTCGGGCGTTGCGTCGAAGGCGGCCGTGTTGCTTTCCCAGGGACGCGCCGATGCATCGTTGCCGACCTTGGCCGGGCTGTACTGCGACGGCGTGGCAGCGTCGGACGGCGAAGCGCCCGCACCCTGGAAGGCGAAACCGCCCTGGTTAGCGCTGCGCGGCGCGTTGTTGCGACGTGCCGCGAAGATGCGCCAGGCGACCAGGCCGGCCATGACCACCAGCGCGATCAGCAGGATGTTGCCGAAGGCGGCGCCCAGGCCCAGCGAGTTCGCGAGCCAGGCCAGGCCCAGGCCTGCGGCCAGGCCGCCGAGCATCGCGCCCCACGGGCGCTTCGGCGCTGCAGCAGCGGCCGGCGCGCCAGGGCGCGCTGCGGGGTTGGCGTTCTGCGCAGGCGCGCCCGGCGTGGCCTGGTTGGCCGGGGGCGTGGCCTGCCGCTGGGTCACGTTGCCCGACTGGCGACCGAAGGACTTGCCGCCGCCGATACGGGCCGCATCGGCCTGCACGCTCGCCAGGGCGAGCACACACACCATCAAAAAGGATCCCAACTTCTTCATTTCATCTCCTCATGCGCGGAGGAACTCCGCGAATTCAACACTTGATTCCAACATGCAGGGCGACCACGCCGCCCGTCATGTTGTGATAGTCCACATGACCGAAACCACCCTCTTTCATGAGGGTCTTGAGCGCTTCCTGGTCGGGATGCATCCGGATCGATTCGGCCAGGTAGCGATAGCTCGCGTCATCGCCGGCCACCGCCTTGCCCAGCCGCGGCAGCACCTTGAAGGAATACCAGTCGTAGGCCTTCTTCAGCGGCTTCGCCACCTGCGAGAACTCCAGCACCAGCAGCTTGCCGTGGGGCTTGAGCACGCGGTTCATTTCCTTGAGCGCCGCATCCTTGTGCGTCATGTTGCGCAGGCCGAAGGCCACGGTCACCACGTCGAAGTGGTTGTCGGGGAACGGCAGCTTCTCGGCGTCGCACACCATCGTCGGCAGCGACACACCGGCATCGAGCAAGCGATCACGGCCGGTGCGCAGCATGGCTTCGTTGATGTCGGTGTGCACGACCCGTCCGCTGGCCCCCACCTTCTTCGCAAAGGCCAGCGCGAGGTCGCCGGTGCCGCCGGCGATGTCGAGCACGCGCGAGCCTTCGCCCACGTTCGCGACCATCACGGTGTAGGCCTTCCAGGCGCGGTGCAACCCCATGGACATGAGGTCGTTCATGAGGTCGTAGCGCGTCGCGACCGAATCGAAGACACCGCGCACGCGGCGCGCCTTCTCGCTCTCGTCGACGTTCTCGAATCCGAAGTGGGTGGTGCTCATGGTTTCTCAGATGTTAGGTCGTTGGCGCCGGGATCAAGCAGACGACCCCGCTCGGACGCCGGGCTTTGGCGTTGGCGCAGATCAATGGCTGCCGCAGGCGTGGCCGCCCGCGGGCGCGGCGGGCATCATGGGCGCATCGCGATCGACGCCGGCGGCGATCAGGCGGCGCTGATACTCGGCCCAGAGTTCGTCCTGCTTCTGGCCAAGTTCGTAGAGCAGGTTCCACGAGAAGATGCCGCTCTCATGGCCGTCGGTGAAGATCGGCTTCACCGCGTAGTTGCCGACGGGCTCGAGTTCCAGCAGGCCGACGTTGCGCTTGCCGGTCTGCAGGATCTCCTGCCCCGGGCCGTGGCCCTGCACTTCGGCCGAGGGCGAATAGATGCGCATCAGCTCGAAGGGGATGCGAAAGCTCGCGCCGTCGGAGAAGCCGACTTCCAGCACCTTCGACTTGTTGTGCACGGTGATCGATTGCGGCGTCGGAGCGCCGGCTTGCAGACCTGCCATCAGGATGTCCTTTTGCTGAGTGCGGCGATCATCGCAGCCTCGGCGGCCGGCAGTCGCTCGCGCACCGCGGCCTCCCTGTCGGCGTCGCGGTCTCGCTGCGCGGCGGCCCAGACCGGCGCGGGGAAATGGGTGTCCCATTCGTAGCGCGCGATCACGTGCCAATGCAGGTGCGGGACCATGTTGCCGAGCGCGGCGAGGTTGATCTTGGTGGGTGTGAGGTGGTTGCGCAGGCATTGCTCGACCGCGGTGACGGCCCCCATGCACGTCGCGCGGTCGGCGGCCGACAGGTCGGAGAACTCCGCCGCATGGTGGCGCCAGACGACGCGGTAGAAGCCGGGGAAGCCGGCCTCTTCGGCATGGATCACGCGGAACGCCGGCGCGTCGAATACCAGCCGTCCGCCGATGCCTTCGCAGAGGACGCAGCCTGCGAGCCTGGTCACACGAGCACCCGCTCGATGCCACCGTTGTTCGCCGCGGCCACGTAATCGGGCAGCCACTGGTCGCCGAGGATCTGGTTGGCCATCTCGACCACGATGTAGTCGGCTTCGAGCAGGCCGTTGTTCAGGTCGTTGCCGTAGCGGGAGAGGCCCTGCAGGCAGCTCGGGCAGCTGGTGAGGATCTTCACGTTGCCCTTCGCCTCCACCTTGCCGCTGTCGCGCAGCTGGGCTTCGCCCTTCTTCAACTCTTCTTCCTTTCGGAAGCGGATCTGCGTCGAGATGTCGGGCCGCGTCACGCCCAGCGTGCCGGATTCGCCGCAGCAGCGGTCGTTCTTCAGCACGTTGTCGCCGACCAGGGCCTTCACCGTCTTCATCGGGTCCTGCAGCTTCATTGGGCTGTGGCAGGGGTCGTGGTACAGGTAGCCCCCGCCGCTCGCCGCGCCGAGCGTGATGCCTTTTTCGAGCAGGTATTCGTGGATGTCGATGATCCGGCAGCCCGGGAAGATCTTGTCGAATTGGTAGCCCTGCAGCTGGTCGTAGCAGGTGCCGCAGCTCACCACCACGGTCTTGATGTCGAGGTAGTTGAGCGTGTTCGCGACGCGGTGGAAGAGCACCCGGTTGTCGGTGATCATCTTCTCGGCCTTGTCGAACTGGCCGCTGCCGCGCTGCGGGTAGCCGCAGCACAGGTAGCCGGGTGGCAGCACTGTCTGTACGCCGGCGTGCCACAGCATCGCTTGCGTCGCCAGGCCGACCTGCGAGAACAGGCGCTCCGACCCGCAGCCGGGGAAATAGAAGACGGCCTCGGTCTCGGCCGTCGTCGCCTTCGGGTTGCGGATGATCGGCACGTAGTCGGCATCCTCAATGTCGAGCAGCGCGCGCGCCGTTTTCTTCGGCAGGCCGCCCGGCATCTTCTTGTTGATGAAGTGGATGACCTGCTCTTTGAGCGGTGCCGCACCGAGCGTGGCCGGCGGTGCGGCGGTCTGCTTCTTGGCGGGCAGGCGGAAGAAATCGTTGGCCAGGCGCTGCGCCTTGAAGCCGATGTCGACCATGCCGACCCGCATCGCCTTGATGGTCTGCGGGTTGGTGGCGTTCAGGAAGAACATCGCCGCCGCGTTGCCGGGTCGGAAGCTCTTCTGCCCCATCTTGCGCAG
>CALRYR010000362.1:0-5043 GCA_943372425.1 Variovorax sp. YR752
TCGCCTATTCGGCCAGCGCGAGCGGCACCTATTACGAGACCGAGCTGCTGAAGAACCTCGGCATCGAGGCGCAGGTCAAGCCCAAGAGCCGACGCATCCTGAGCGAGCGCGTGGGCACCGTGGTGGCGCGCGGCGACGCGGCGCTGGGCCTGCAGCAGGTGAGCGAGCTGCTGCCGATCGAAGGCATCGACTACATCGGCCCGCTGCCGGCCGAGGTGCAGCGCGTCACGGTGTTTTCGGCCGGTGTGGCGGTGGGGTCGAAGCAGCCCGCGGCGGCGGCGGAACTGATCCGCTACCTGGCATCGCCGGCTGCAGCGCCCACCATCGCCAAGACCGGGCTGGAGCCCGTCACGGCCAAGTGACCTTGCCTCGCACGCCAGAGGGTCAGCGCTTCTTCCAGACCCGCCCATCGACCGAGCGGTAGGTGCCGCCGGTGGCGCAGCATCCACCCGCACCCACGGCCTGGCGGCCGAGCACGACGGTCAGGGTGCCGTCGACGACCGACAGCGACTGGCGCTCGCACACGGTCCAGAAGGGGTAGAAGTCCGGCTTGAGCACGCTCGTCCATTGAACGCCGCCGCCTTCGCGCCGCTCGACGCGGTGCACCTCGCAGTCGTGGACGAGCAGGAAGGTGGGCTGTCCGGCCAGCGTGCCCTGGAACACCAGCCTGGCCGGCGCTTCGCGTGTGGCGATCGCTTCCTCGCTGAGCAAGGGGTCCGACGGCTTCGATGAGAAAAAACCGAGGTCGCAGCCCGCCAGGCTGATCGTCGCCACGAGCGAGCAGAGGGTTCGGCGGTAAGGCAGTGTCATGGTTGGTTTTGCGGCTCAGGCCGTCGCCACAGCCACGCCAGCACAACGGCCATGCAGCCGATGCCGACGGCGGCGATCCAGGGGCGGTAGGCGGTCCACACCAGCACCACGGCGCCGACGGCCATCGTGGCGGCGGCGCTCCATTTGGCGCGGCGGCTCACGCAGTGGCCGTTCTCCCAGTCGCGCAGCATCGGGCCGAACAGGCGGTGGCCCAGCAGCCACGCATGCAGCCGCGGCGAGCTGCGCGCCGCGGCCCAGGCGGCCATCAGCAGGAAGACGGTGGCCGGCATGCCGGGCAGGATCACGCCGATGACGGCCAGCACCAGGCACAGGCCGGCGAAGGCGAGCAGCAGCCAGCGTGCGACCCGCGGCAGCGGGCGGGCGGCAGTGGGTGGGGGCGGGGAGTCTCCTTGAATCGGCATGCCGGACCATTGTCGCGCCATCGCCTTTTGCAGGATCGTTGCCGATGTTTGCACGATCGTCCGTGGTGTGCCTCGGGCTAGAGACAAGCGCCGACGCGCCCCCTAAGCTTCGGTCCATGCTGACATCCACCCCCCTCCCGCTGCGCGCCGAAACCTCCGTCGACCAGATGCAGGTCACGCTGATGCGCGCCGAGCTGGCCGCGACCATCGACCGCCTGACGCGGGTGGACGGTTCGTACGAAACTGCGATTCCGCGGCTCGCACTGGCGCGGGTCTCGCACATGCAGCACCCGGTGCACGCCATGTACGAGCCGGCCTTCTGCGTGCTGGCGCAGGGCAGCAAGCGTGTGTTGCTGGGCAACGAGGTCTACATCTACGACGGCAGCCGCTACCTCGTGGCGTCGCAGAACCTGCCGGTCTCGGGGCAGGTGATCGACGCCTCGCCGGAGTCGCCGTACCTCGGCCTGCGCCTGCTCTTCGACGTGAAGGACATCGCCGCCCTCGCGATCGAGATCGGCCCGGGCGACCGGTCAACCCCCAGCGCGCCGGAGCGCGGCATCTTCACGGGCGAGCTGTCGACCACGCTGCTCGACCCGGTGCTGCGCCTGGTCAAGCTGCTCGACACGCCGGAAGACGTGCCCGCGCTCGCACCGCTGATCACGCGCGAGATCCTCTACCGCGTGCTGCGCTCGCCCGATGGCTGGCGGCTCGCGCAGATGGCGGTGGTCGACAGCCACGGCCAGCGCATCGCGCAGGCGATCGGCCTGCTGGCGCAGCGCTTTCGCGAGCCCTTGCGCATCGAGGAGCTGGCTGACGCGATCTACATGAGCGTGTCGTCTCTGCACCAGCACTTCAAGGCGGTCACGTCGATGAGCCCGCTGCAGTTCCAGAAGCAGCTGCGGCTGCAGGAGTCGCGCCGCCTCATGATCGCCGAACACCTCGATGCCGCCACCGCGGGACACCGCGTGGGCTACGAGAGCCAGTCGCAGTTCAACCGCGAATACAGCCGCTTCTTCGGCCTGCCGCCGGCACGTGACGTGAAGCGATTGCGCGAGATGCAGTTGGGCCGATAGGCCCACCCACCGCACATCATCGAACGAGGTCCACCATGAAGATTCATCTGACGCTCGATGGCCGGGTCGTTCCCGCCACCCTGGCCGACACCGACGCGGCCCACGCCTTCGCGGCCATGCTGCCGCTCGCGATCACGCTGTACGGCCTGTTCGGCCGCGAGAAGTTCGGCCCGCTGCCGGGCGCGATGCCGCCAGCGGAACAGCGCCTTCAAGGCTACGAGGTCGGCGACATCGTCTGCTGGTCGGCCGGGCCCGACCTCGCGATCCTGCACGCGCAGGACGGCCAGGCGCTCACCGGCGGCTTCCATGTGCTGGGCCGCCTCGACACGGGGGCCGAGGCCTTTGGCGCGCGCGGTCCGCTGGACGTGCGCATCGAGCTGGCGGACGACGAGGAGGACGAAGACGACGACGACGACGAGGGCACCGCGGTGTTGCCCGGCGGCTGCGCCGGCTACCGCGGCAGGAAGCCCAGCATCTGCGCGGCCAGCGCGTCGTAATCGCCGCCCAGGTGGTGGCCGCCGGGCATCGCGACGGTGCGCGTCTGCGACGCATCGAGCAGCGGGCACAGCGCATCGGCCTTCTCGTCGGTGCCGTAGAAGCACACGGTGTTGGCCGCCTTCAGCTTCACCGCCTCGGGGAGGATCGGCTTGTCGCCGCTCTTGCCGAGCCAGTTGGCCACGTGGAATTCGAAGGCCGCCTTCTGGCCGGGCGCCAGCAGCACGTTCAGCTTGATGCTGTCCTTCGTGCGCTGCGGCAGCCGGTTGTAGACGAAGGGCAGCACGTCGGCGCCCTGGCTGAAGCCAATGAAGACGACTTCGCTGCGCTGCCAGCGCGCGGCGTAGTAGCGGATCACGCGGTCCATGTCCTCGGTCAGGCCTTCGGGCGTGCGGGCCTTCCAGAAGTAGCGCAGCGAATCGATGCCGACCACCGGCACGCCGTCCTTTGCGAGGGCCGCTGCCAGCGCCTTGTCGATGGAAGCCCAGCCGCCATCGCCGGAGATGAGCACGGCGAAGCGCTTGCCGGGCGTCTTGGCCGGCACCTCGACCACCGGCAGGTCGGACAGCTGGGTGGGCGGTGGACCGATGGCGGCGCGCTTCGACGCGAGTTGCTCGTAGGCCGCGATGAACTCGGCGGGCACCGCACCGGCCGGCGTTGCGGCCGAAGGCACGACCCAGGTCGCACCGGGCACGGCCTTGACGAAGGCGGCCGGGGAGGCGGCCTGCGATGTGGCAGGGCAGGTGGCAGCGATCGTGGGCGGGGTCGCGCTCCAGGGCGCGACCAGGCGCGCGGCCGGCTGGAACTCGATGCCCTTGTCGGCGGCGGTGTGGAACTTGAATTCGTTGGCGGTGCACAGCGGCATCGGCAGGCTCATGCGCGGGCAGAATCCGACCGACAGCGCGCCAGTGAAGTTGTCCGCCGGCGACTGCGCCAGCAGCACATACGGAAAGGCCGCGGCCGCGCCCGTGCCGACGAGGATCGGCTCGATGTAGGTTTGCATCCGGTCCTGCGCCTGGAAGTGGCGCGCGAAGTTGTCGACCGAGCCGCCGGCGTAGACGCACTTCGACACCTGGCTGTCGGCCATGAGCCGGCGGTAGAACGGATCGAGCGGCACCAGCGCCACCATGGCACCGCGCGCGACCATTGTGTCGGCCAGCTGCCGGTCGCTCGGCGCGGGTGCTTCGCCGCCGGTGAAGAGCATCACGAACTGCTGCACCGTGCCGGCCGGGCGCAGCAGCAGGATGTTGTCGAACTGGCCGTGCGACACGGTGGCGGCCGACGGCGCTGCCAGCGGTTGCGCTTGTGCGCGGCTGAGGGCAGGTACGAGCAGCGCGATGCTGCAGATCGCGACCATGCACAGTTCGCGCACGCCCTGTTTCCTGAATGGCCTCCGCATCGAGAACCTTGATCTTTCTTCCGCCTCGCCGCCGTCGCCGATCAGCGCGGCCACGTCGGCCAGCACCAGCAGCGGCGAGATGCCGCCCGGCGCCGCGAGGTAGCGCGCTTCCCAGTTGGGCTCGAACTTGTCCTTGTAGTTGTACAAGCCGCGGAAGCTGTAGAAGCGCTCGCCGTAGGTGAACAGCAGCCGGCCGAGCCGCTGCCAGCGAGGCGCGCGCGGGCGCGCGGCCATGCCCGCCATCGGCGACATGCCCAGGCCGAAGCTGCGGTAGCCGCTGTCCTGCATGTGCAGCAGGATCTTGGCGAAGAGGTAGTCCATGGTGCCGGGCGGCGCGTCGGGCGCGTAGCGCATCAGGTCGACGCCGGCGTCCTCGGCGGCCTCGGTCATTTGCAGGCTGGCGAAAGCGATGACCCGGCCTTCGCGCCGCACCACGGCCACCGGCAGGCGGCGCAGGTAATCCTCGTCGAAGCGGCCGACCGAGAAGCCTTTTTCGCGCGCGGATTGGCGCTCGAGCCAGGCGTCGGACACGGCGCGCAGTTCGGCCATCACGGTGTCGACCTGCGCCGGCGCCAGCACCTCGAACACCAGGCCCTCGCGCTCGCCGCGGTTCATGCCCGAGCGCAGGTTGGCGCGCTTGGCGCCCTTGAGGCTGAAGTCCTGCAGGTCGATCTGTGCGTACTCGCCGAGCTTGAAGGCATGCAGGCCGCAGTCGAGGTACAGCGGCAGGCTCGAAGGCCGCACCTGGTAGAAGGCCGGGCGGCCGCCGTTGGAGGTCGCCAGCTCGACGAAGCGCCACACCAGGTCGGCCCACTCGCGCTTGTCGCCGATGGGGCCGAAGAGT
>CALRYR010000363.1:0-4997 GCA_943372425.1 Variovorax sp. YR752
AGGAGCAGTCCTCGGGCGTGGGCCAGATCAACGCGGCGGTGAGCCAGCTGAGCCAGACGACGCAGCAGAACGCGACGAGCTCGGAAGAGTTGGCCGCCACAGCCGAGGAGATGAGCAGCCAGGCCGAACAACTGCAGCGGACCATGAGCTTCTTCAAGCTTGCCGGCATGCCTGCAACGTCGTCGGCACGCAGGCCCGGCAAGACGGCGCCGAAAGCCGCCAAGGCGGCGCCGGTGTCACGCAAGAACAGCGCCGCCCCGGGCTTGGCGCTGGCCAGTGCCGATTCGGCGGATGTGGACGAGAGCCATTTCGCGCGCTACTGAACCAAGGCGGCAGTGATGAAACGTGCACTCCTGAACAGACCGATCCTGGTCGTCGACGACAGCATCGTGCAGCGCCGGCATGCCGCGACGCTGTGTCGCGAGGCTGGCGTCGTGGCGGTGCACGAGGCGGCCGACGGGCTGGAGGCACTGGAAGCGATCGACTCGCTCGATGCATTGCCGGGGCTGCTTATCGTCGACCTCGAGATGCCTCGCATGGACGGCATCGAACTGATCGAGGAGCTGAACCGGCGCGGGATCCGGGTGCCCATCGCGCTGGTGTCGAGCCGTGAGCACCCGCTGATCGAATCGGTGCAGGCCCTGGGCCAATCGGTCGTCGCCGGCCTGCGCAAGCCGTTGACGGCCGAGAGCCTTGAGCAGATCCTCGACGCTGCCGCCATGTTCGTCGATGCCATTCCGGTGCGGCGCCGCCTGCTGCGCCTGCCGATCACGGCGGGAATGCTGCGGCAGGCCATCGCCGAACAAGCGATCGTGGCGCACTTTCAGCCCAAGATTGACGTGCAGACCGGTGAGCTCGTGGGCGTCGAGGCGCTGGCGCGCTGGTCGCATTCCACGCTCGGCATGGTGCCTCCGGACGAGTTCATCCCGATCGCCGAGAGCACGGGCCTGATCCATGCGCTGACCCTGTCGATCATGGCGCAGGCATTTGCCCAGTGCGCTGCTTGGAACGAGCAGGGTCTTGTCCTGACGGTGGCGATCAACCTGTCGCCGCATCTCCTGGTGAATCCCGGAATCGTCATGCAGATCTGCGAGCTGCAGCGGCAATACGGGATAGCCGCCGAGCAGGTGATCCTGGAGATCACCGAAAGCTCGGTGGTCGATGCCGCTGGGGGCGCACCCGGCGTGCTCGCACGCCTGCGGCTCAAGGGCTTCGGGTTGGCGATCGATGACTACGGCACCGGCTTTTCATCGCTGCAGCAGCTCGCACGCATTCCCTTCACCGAACTGAAGATCGATCGCGCCTTCGTCTGCGGCGCGCATCGGCGCAAGAACATCCGCACCATCCTCGAATCGGCCATCGAGCTGGCGCGCCGGCTGCAGCTCGCCACCGTGGCCGAGGGGGTCGACGCCATCGACGACTGGCGCCTGCTGCAGTCCTTCGGCTGCACGCAGGGCCAGGGCTGGCTGATCGCGTCCGCCATGCCTGGGCCGGAACTGCAGGCCTGGGCCGCGACCTGTCAAGAACGCCTGCTGCCGTTGCAAGCGCCGACGCATTCATCCACGCCATGACCACTCAATCCATCTCCGACCGCGATTTCGCGAACTTCCAGCGCTTCATCTTCGACGCGGCGGGCATCACGCTGTCGTCGGCCAAGAAGGCGCTGGTGTGCGGGCGCCTGGCCAAGCGGGTGGCCGCGCACGGGCTCGACGGCTATTCGGCGTACTTCGCCCTGCTCAAGCGCGGCGAGGCACCGGAAGAGGTGCAGGTCGCGATCGACCTGCTCACGACCAACGAGACCTATTTCTTCCGCGAGCCGAAGCATTTCGAGCTGCTGCGCACCGCTGCGATGGCCCACACCGGGCCGGGCCCGTTCCGCGTGTGGAGCGCGGCGAGCTCCAGCGGCGAGGAGGCCTACAGCATCGCGATGGTGCTGGCCGATTGCCTGGGCGAGCGCGCCTTCGAGGTGCTGGGCACCGACATCAGCACCCGCGTGCTCGCGCGGGCGCGGCAGGGGCACTACCCGGAGCAGCGCGTGCGGCAGATTCCGCCGAACTACCTCAAGAAGTACTGTCTTCGGGGCATGGGCGAGCAGCAGGGCACCTTGCTGGTCGAGCGTTCGCTGCGGCAGAAGGTGCGCTTTGCGCATGCCAATCTCAACGAGCGGCTGCCCGATCTCGGGCTGTTCGACGTCGTGTTCCTGCGCAACGTGCTGATCTACTTCAACGGCGATACGAAGCGCCAGGTGGTGTCGCGCGTGCTCGCACCGCTCAAGCGCGGTGGCCACCTGTACATCGGCCACTCCGAGAGCCTCAACGAAGTGAACACCGAGGTCGTGCAGATGGCACCCGCGGTCTATCGCAAGCCATGATGGCCGAGCACGAAAGCGCTACCGAATGAAAGCCATCCAGGTTCTCGTGGTCGACGATTCGGCTGTCGTCCGTCAGGTGCTGACGGCCCTGATCGACGCCGCGCCCGGCATGGAGGTCATGCATGCCGCCGCCGACCCGTTGCTCGCCATGGAGCGCATGCGGCGGCAGTGGCCCGACGTGATCGTGCTCGACGTCGAGATGCCGCGCATGGACGGCATCACCTTCCTGCGCAAGATCATGGCCGAGCGGCCCACGCCGGTGGTGATCTGCTCGACGCTGACGGAGCAGGGCGCCAAGACGACGTTGGAAGCGCTGTCCGCCGGGGCGGTGGCCATCGTGACCAAGCCCAAGCTGGGGCTCAAGCAGTTCCTGACGGACGCGGCGGACGACCTGGTGTCGACCGTGCGCGAAGCGGCGCGCGCCAACGTGCGGCGGCTGGCCTTCCGCGCCGAGTTGCCGCCGGTGGCGGCCAAGCTCACGGCCGACGCGATCCTGCCGCCGGGCGCCGGCCGCGCGATGACCCAGACCACCGAGCGCGTGGTGGCGATCGGCACGTCGACCGGCGGCACGCAGGCGCTCGAGGAGGTGCTGACCGCGCTGCCGCGCGTGACGCCGGGCATCGTGATCGTCCAGCACATGCCCGAGAAGTTCACGGCCGCGTTCGCCGCCCGGCTCGACAGCGTCTGCCGCATCGACGTCAAGGAAGCGCAACACAACGACCGCGTGGTGCCGGGCCGTGCGCTCATCGCGCCGGGCGGCAAGCACATGGTGCTGCGGCGCAGCGGCGCGCAGTACCACGTCGACGTGGTGGACGGGCCGCTGGTGAACCGGCACCGGCCATCGGTCGACGTGCTGTTTCGCTCGGTGGCCAAGTGCGCCGGCGCCAATGCGGTCGGCATCATCATGACCGGCATGGGCGACGACGGCGCGGCCGGCCTGCTCGAGATGCACAACGCCGGCGCGCGCACCGTGGCGCAGGACGAGGAGAGCTGCGTCGTCTTCGGCATGCCGAAGGAAGCGATCAAGCGCGGCGGGGTCGACAAGATCGTGACGCTGTCGGCCATGTGGCGCGAGATCGGCGCCTGAGCGCGGCTACGGCTTCTCTTCCGCGTTGCCGTCGGTGTCGAAGACCATGCCAGGCCGGTAGGTCACCGATTCCTTCTGCAGCCGCTGGAATTCGGCCGCATAGGTGCCGACCAGCTGCGGCCAGCGGCGGAACAGGTTGAAGTTCTCGGCGTTCTGCTGGGCGCCGGCGCGGGTGAAGTTCATCGAGCCGAAGCCGACCGTGTCCTGGTCGATCACCACGAACTTGTGGTGCATGACCGGGTAGCGCGCATTGATCCACAGCGGCACGCCGTGGTTGTGGAAATAGGTCGCGCTCGAATAGCGCTGGCTCACTTGCGAACGGTCGAGTACGACCCGGACGTCGAGCCCGCGTGCGTGCGCCTGGTCGAGCGCCTTCGCGAGGATCGACGAGGTGAAGTAGTAGCCCGCGATCCAGACACGCTGGCGTGCCTGCGCCATGGCCTGGGCGATGGCGCGGTCGGTGCCGTCATCTGGTGAGAAGAAGACCTGGACCTGCGCACCTGACGACGGTGCGGGCAGCGGGACGACCGTGGCGGTCGCCTGTGCGTAAATGGCCGGAAGGGCCAAGAGCGCCCAGGCGCAGGCAAGGGTGGTCCCCCGGAGTGGTGTCATGCGAATTCGTCCCTGAATGAGCGGCAGCAGATCTGCCGGACCGCCCATTGTCGCGGCCACCGCGACCGTCGATTCAGGCTGGTACGGCCATCTCGGCGGACTGCGTCTTCGCCGTGGCGAACGAGGGCAGGGGAAGCACCGCCAGCAGGCTGCGCCAGAGGCGCGACCACTGCGGCCAGTCGTGGCCGCCCTCGGTCGTGAAGACGTGGCCTTCGGGCAGCACGTCGGCCAGCAACCGGTGGTTGGCGGCGAAGCGGTCGGCCAGCCCGTAGCCCAGGTACAGCGGGGGGAGGTTGCGGGATGCCGGCTTCGGCGACGCGTACTGCTGGAGCCAGGGCCAGAGCTTGCGGTCGACCTCGTCGTCGCTCGGCGTTTCGGGCGCCGTCCAGGTGCGCAGGCCGCCGGCCTTCTGGATCTCGGCGCCGAGCGGCCGGCGGCCCAGGTAGGGCGCAAGGGCGACGATGCCGTCGACCAGACCGGGGCGGCTCAGTTCGTGGGTGAGGGCGCCGAACCCCCCGATCGAGATGCCGACCAGCCAGATGGTCCCGTAACCGGCGCTGCGGGCGGGGGCCAGCACGTCGTCGCTGAGCCGCTGCACGAAGCTCTGGTCGTAGTAGTAGGACACGTTGGCGTCGACCAGCATGACGTCTGCAGCGACGTCGCGCTCGCGCACCGCGGCGACGAAACCTTCGCGCTCGAATTCTTCCGGCTTCAGAAAAGCACCTGGCAGGAACACCAGGAGCGTGTCCGAACGCTGTCCTGGCCTGGCTGTCTGCAGATGTGTATCCACGGGGGAACCCCTATGCGTCGAGGCTCCGCTGAGCGTTGGCGTTTCAGGGAACCGCGACCTCGATTGAAGAAAATAGTTTTGTAAAACAACCACTTGGCGTGATGTTTTACACACCTTTCACATTGAAGCATAAAAAA
>CALRYR010000364.1:0-4971 GCA_943372425.1 Variovorax sp. YR752
CAGCTTGGTGCCCTTGGCCGCCCAGTCGCGGGACGAGCCCTGGCCATAGTCGGCGCCGGCGATGATGATCAACGGCTGTTTGCGTTCCATGTAGGTTTCGATGGCTTCCCACATGCGCGTGACCCGGCCTTCGGGCTCAATGCGCGCCAGGGAGCCCTGTTTGACCTTGCCGTTTTCCACCGCCATTTCGTTGAACAGTTTCGGATTGGCAAACGTCGCGCGCTGGGCGGTCAGGTGGTCGCCACGGTGGGTTGCATACGAGTTGAAGTCGACTTCCGGCAGGCCCATTTTTGCCAGGTATTCGCCGGCGGCGCTGTCGAGCATGATCGCGTTGGACGGCGACAGGTGGTCGGTGGTGATGTTGTCCGGCAGCACCGCCAGCGGACGCATGCCCTTGAGCGGACGCGCACCGGCCAGTGCCCCTTCCCAGTACGGCGGGCGGCGGATATAGGTGCTTTGCGGGCGCCAGTCATACAGCGGCGTGACCTTGGGGCCGGTGTCTTCGTGGATCGCGAACATCGGGATGTAGACCTTGCGGAACTGCTCCGGCTTGACCGAAGCCTTCACCACGGCGTCGATCTCTTCGTCGCTCGGCCAGATGTCCTGCAGGCGGATGTCGTTGCCGTTGGCGTCGACGCCAAGCACGTCCTTTTCGATGTCGAAACGGATGGTGCCGGCGATCGCGTAGGCCACGACCAACGGCGGCGAGGCCAGGAACGCTTGCTTGGCGTAGGGGTGAATCCGCCCGTCGAAGTTACGGTTGCCCGAGAGCACGGCGGTGGCGTACAGGTCGCGGTCGATGATCTCTTGCTGGATCGCCGGGTCGAGTGCGCCGGACATGCCATTGCACGTGGTGCAGGCAAACGCCACCACGCCGAAGCCGAGCTTCTCCAGCTCATGGCCAAGGCCTGCTTCTTCCAGGTACATGGCCACGGTTTTCGAACCGGGCGCCAGGGACGATTTGACCCACGGTTTGCGCGTCAGCCCCAGCTTGTTGGCATTGCGCGCCAGCAGACCGGCGGCAATCACGTTGCGCGGGTTGCTGGTATTGGTGCAACTGGTGATGGCGGCGATGATCACCGCACCGTCAGGCATTTGCCCCGGCACGTCATCCCATTGGCCGCTGATGCCGCTGGCGGCCAGGTCGCTGGTGGCGACGCGGGCGTGCGGGTTGCTCGGGCCTGCCATGTTGCGCACGACGCTGGACAGGTCGAACGTCAGGCCACGCTCGTATTGCGCGCCCTTGAGGTCGTCGGCCCACAGCCCGGTGTGACGGGCGTATTGCTCGACCAGGGCGACCTGTTCATCTTCACGACCGGTGAGTTTCAGGTACGCGATGGTCTGCTGATCAATGTAGAACATGGCCGCCGTGGCGCCGTATTCCGGGGCCATGTTGGAGATGGTGGCGCGGTCGCCCAAGGTGAGTGCCGACGCGCCTTCGCCAAAGAACTCCAGCCACGCGCCCACGACTTTCTGTTTACGCAGGAACTCGGTCAGCGCCAGCACCATGTCGGTGGCGGTAATGCCCGGTTGCAGTTTGCCCGTCAGCTCCACGCCGACGCTTTCCGGCAGGCGCATCCACGAGGCGCGGCCGAGCATGACGCTCTCGGCTTCAAGGCCGCCGACACCGATGGCGATCACGCCCAGCGCATCCACATGCGGGGTGTGGCTGTCGGTGCCGACGCAGGTGTCGGGGAAGGCCACGCCGTCGCGCACCTGGATCACCGGAGACATTTTCTCCAGGTTGATCTGGTGCATGATGCCGTTGCCCGGAGGGATCACATCGACGTTCTTGAAGGCCTTTTTGGTCCACTCGATAAAGTGGAAACGGTCTTCGTTGCGGCGGTCCTCGATGGCGCGGTTCTTCTCGAACGCATCAGGGTCAAAGCCCCCGGCTTCGACGGCCAGGGAGTGGTCGACGATCAACTGGGTCGGCACCACCGGGTTGACCTGCGCCGGGTCCCCACCTTGCAGGGCAATGGCATCGCGCAGCCCGGCAAGGTCGACCAGGGCGGTCTGGCCGAGAATGTCGTGGCACACCACGCGCGCGGGGAACCAAGGGAAGTCGAGGTCGCGTTTGCGCTCGATCAGTTGACTCAGCGACGCGTTGAGGGTGGCCGGGTCGCAACGGCGTACCAGGTTTTCGGCGAGCACGCGAGAGGTATAGGGCAGCGTGGCGTAGGCACCGGGCGTGATGGCTTCGACTGCCGCGCGGGCGTCGAAGTAATCCAGGCGGCTGCCGGGCAGCGGTTTGCGAAATTCAGTGTTCATCGTCAGGACTCGGTCACGGTGATTGCAAACGAAGCCGGGTCCAGGGTTGGAATACGATGCAAATGTGGAAGGGGCTTGCCCCCTCCCGCAGATTGCGCTCATTCCAATCCCGGGAGCGCCGGTCTCCTCATTCAGCGACGTTCGATTGGCACGAACTTGCGCTGCTCGACGCCGATGTACTCGGCGCTCGGACGGATGATGCGGTTGTTGGCCCGTTGTTCGAACACGTGCGCGGCCCAGCCGGTCAGGCGCGAGCACACGAAAATCGGCGTGAACAGCTTGGTCGGGATGCCCATGAAGTGGTACGCCGAGGCATGGTAGAAGTCGGCGTTAGGGAAGAGCTTCTTCTGCTCCCACATGGTCTTGTCGATGGCTTCGGAGACCGGGAACAACACGGTATCGCCCACCTCGTCGGCGAGTTTTTTCGACCAGCCCTTGATCACTTCATTGCGCGGGTCGTTGTCTTTGTAGATCGCATGGCCAAAGCCCATGATCTTGTCTTTGCGCGCCAGCATGCCGAGGGTGCCTTCGACGGCGTCTTGCGCCGAAGAAAAACGCTCGATCATCTCCATCGCCGCTTCGTTGGCGCCGCCGTGCAACGGGCCGCGCAGGGAGCCGATGGCGGCGGTGACGCAGGAGTACAGGTCGGACAAGGTCGAGGAACACACGCGGGCGGTGAAGGTCGACGCGTTGAATTCGTGCTCTGCGTAAAGAATCAGCGAGACGTTCATGACCTTTTCATGCAGTTCGCTCGGCTTCTTGCCGTGCAGCAGATGCAGGAAGTGGCCGCCGATGCTCGGCTCGTCGGTCACGCAGTCGATGCGTTTGCCGTCGTGGCTGAAGCGATACCAGTAGCACATGATCGCCGGGAAGGCGGCGAGCAGGCGGTCGGTGACATCGCGCTGCACGCTGAAGTCTTTCTCGGGTTCGATATTGCCCAGGAACGAGCACCCGGTGCGCATCACGTCCATCGGATGGGCGTCGGCCGGGATGCGTTCGAGCACTTCTTTAAGGGCCTGGGGCAGGTCGCGCAGAGCGCTCAGTTTGGCGCTGTAGGCGGCCAGTTCGGCTTTACTCGGCAGTTCGCCGTACAGCAGCAGGTAGGCGACTTCTTCGAACTGCGCATCGGCGGCCAGTTCGCGCACGTCGTAGCCGCGATAGGTGAGACCGGCACCGGCCTGGCCCACGGTGGACAGTGCGGTTTGCCCGGCGACCTGGCCACGCAGGCCCGCGCCACTCAGTACTTTTGCTTCAGCCATGTTCGTTCTCCAATTTTGTAGTTATTCAGGGAGGCGCGTTCGTTACTTTTTCGCGGCGAACAGCGCGTCAAGCTTCTGCTCGAAGGTGTGGTAGTCGATGCGATCGTAGAGCTCCATGCGGGTTTGCATGGTATCGATCACGTTCTGTTGGGTACCGTCACGACGGATCGCGGTGTAAACGTTCTCGGCGGCCTTGTTCATGGCGCGGAAAGCCGAGAGCGGGTACAGCACCAGGGAAACATCGGCAGATTTCAACTGTTCGGTGGTGTACAGGGGGGTTGCACCGAACTCGGTGATATTGGCCAGAATCGGCGCTTTCACCCGGGCGGCGAACAGCTTGTACATCTCAAGTTCGGTGATGGCTTCCGGGAAGACCATGTCAGCGCCAGCCTCGATGCAGGCGGCGGCGCGTTCCAGGGCAGACTCCAGGCCTTCAACGGCCAGGGCATCGGTACGAGCCATGATCACAAAGCTGTCATCGGTGCGCGCATCCACCGCAGCCTTGATGCGGTCGACCATTTCCTGCTGGGACACGATTTCTTTGTTCGGGCGATGACCGCAACGCTTGGCGCCCACCTGGTCTTCGATATGAATAGCCGCGGCGCCGAACTTGATCATCGACTTGACGGTGCGCGCCACGTTGAACGCCGAGGAGCCAAAGCCGGTGTCGACGTCCACCAGCAGCGGCAGGTCGCACACATCGGTGATGCGGCGTACGTCGGTGAGCACGTCATCCAGGCCGGTGATGCCCAGGTCCGGCACACCCAGGGAGCCGGCAGCCACGCCGCCGCCCGACAGATAGATCGCCTTGAAACCGGCGCGCTTGGCCAGCAGTGCGTGGTTGGCATTAATGGTGCCGACCACTTGCAAGGGCTGTTCACTGGCGACGGCGTCACGGAAACGCTGGCCGGGTGTGCGTGTAGTGTTCGAACTCATGACTCACCTCTATCAGGAGCACCGTCCGGGAAGTGACGGGCAATGTTGCGCTTGGACGCACCGATGTGCCGGCGCATCAACAATTCGGCCAGTTCACCGTCGCGATCGGCGATCGCGTCAAGAATGCGGTGATGCTCGGCAAAGGCCTGGCGTGGACGATTGGGGGTGGCGGAGAACTGGATGCGGTACATGCGCACCAACTGATAGAGCTCACCGCACAGCATTTGAGTCAGGGTGCGGTTGCCCGCGCCTTGAATTATCCGGTAATGAAAATCGAAGTCGCCTTCCTGCTGGTAGTAACCGACACCGGCCTGGAACGCCGCATCCCGCTCATGGGTGTGCAGCACCTGGCGCAGCTCTTCGATTTCGGCGTCGGTCATGCGCTCGGCGGCCAGGCGGCACGCCATGCCTTCCAGGGATTCGCGGATTTCGTACAGCTCGACCAGCTCGGCATGGCTCAACGATACGACGCGAGCGCCCACATGGGGCACGCGCACCAGCAGGC
>CALRYR010000365.1:0-4963 GCA_943372425.1 Variovorax sp. YR752
GTCCACGGCGTGCAGGGCCAGATTGCCTATCCGCATCTCGCGAAGAACCCCGTGCACGCTTTCGCGCCGGCGCTGGCCGAACTGGTCGCCATCAACGCGGCGGGAGGATGGGACGCGGGCAATGCCTTCTTCCAGCCGACCAGCTGGCAGATCAGCAACATCCACGCGGGCACCGGCGCCAGCAACGTGATCCCGGGCAGCGCGGTGATCGACTTCAACTTCCGCTTCTCGACCGAATCCACGCCGGAATCGCTGCAGCAGCGCGTGTCGGCAGTGCTCGATGCGCACGGGCTCGAGTACACGCTGGCCTGGACCATTGGCGGTCTGCCTTTCCTCACGCAGCCGGCCGAGCTGGTCGAAGCGGTGCAGCAGGCCGTCCAGGCCGAAACCGGCATCACGACCGAGCTCTCGACCAGCGGCGGCACCAGCGATGCGCGCTTCATCGCGAAGATCTGCAAGCAGGTGATCGAGCTCGGTCCGGTCAACGCCAGCATCCACAAGATCGACGAGCACATCGACGTCGACGCGATCGACACGCTGAAGAACATCTACCGGCGCTCGATCGAGGCACTCGACGCGCGGGCCGCGGCATGAGCGAGTCGGGCGCCGAGACGCGCACCGTCATCGAACTCATCGACGCCGGCGCGAAGCAGCTGGCCGAGGCCGGCGTCGCCTTCGGACATGGCACGGACAACGCCTTCGACGAGGCCGCCTGGCTGGTGCTGTGGCAGCTGCGGCTGCCGCTCGACGACCTCGACGCGGTGGCCGATCGCCCGGTGTCCTTCGGTGACCAAGCGCGGGTCGACGCGCTGATCGCCACCCGCATCCTGACCCGGAAGCCCGCCGCCTACCTCACCAAGGAAGCCTGGCTGCAGGGCGTGCCCTTCTACGTCGACGAGCGCGCCATCGTGCCGCGCAGCTTCATCGCCGAACTGCTGGTCGACGGCAGCATCGACTACTGGCTGGGCGAACACACGCGCCAGGTGCTGGACTTGTGCACCGGCAACGGCAGCCTGGCCGTGCTCGCGGCCATGACCTATCCGGATGTCACCGTGACGGCCGCCGACATTTCGACCGAAGCGCTCGAGGTGGCGGCCATCAACGTCACGCGTCACACGCTCGACAGCCGCATCACGCTGGTCGAATCCGACGGCCTCGCCGCCCTGCCCGGCCCATGGGACCTGATCCTGTGCAACCCGCCCTACGTCAACGCCGACAGCATGGCGGCGCTGCCGGCCGAGTACCAGGCCGAGCCGGCGCTGGCGCTGTCGGGCAACGCGGCCGGCGGCACCGACGGCATGGACTTCATCCGCCAACTGCTCACCGATGCGCCCGCGCGCATGAGCGACCGTGCGGTGCTGGTGCTCGAGATCGGCAACGAGCGGCCGCACTTCGAGGCTGCCTTCCCGGCACTGGAGGCCGTGTGGCTGGAGACGTCGGCCGGCGAGGACCAGGTCCTGCTACTGACGCGCGACGCGATCGTCGCGGCACAGGGCTAGCGCGGCGCGCATGCCCGTCCTGCTCGACGTTCGCATCCCGCGCGCGCTCGACGCCTGGGTGAAGGTGCTCAGCCAAGGGCCAACTGCAGGCACCCGCGTCGAAGGCTGGCTGTTCGAAGGCCGTGCCGCACGCCGGCGCGCCGAGGCCCGGCTGGCCGCCGCCGGCATCACCGCCCGCCTGCGCAGCGCCTACAAGCCGCTCGTCCATCACTTCCTCGAAGAAGTTGAACGCGCACAGCTCGCCCAAGTGACGGTGCACTGCCCGGTGCACTCGAACGCGTCACCACGCCGCTTCCAGCTGGAGGCGTATCCGCTGGCCGAGATGCTGGGGCGCGCGGTGCTGCGCTTCGAGATGCAGCCGGCCTCCGACGCCCTGCCCACGTACCGCCTCGACCTGCAGTGGCGCGACGGCCGCCAGCGCACCGACCAGGTCCTGGCGCCGAACCATGTCCACGTCGATGCACTTGGCGAAACGCTGCTGTCGCCCACGGCCTGGCTGCGGGTGCAGCGGCCGGGCGAAGACTGGCAGGAAAGCGCCCGTGAATCGGAGCACCAGACCGTGTTCCGCCGCGCTGTCGATTGGGTGCAGCAGCATCCCTGGCCCGAAGCCGAGCCGTACTTCGAGCGCCTCGACCTGCGCATCGATCTGCCCGGCATCGCCCATGCGCCAACGCGCGAGAGCGAGTGGATGAACAGCCGCGAGGCGCTGCATGAAGACCTGTACTTCAGCCTGATGGAGCTGTTCCAGCGCCGCAGCGGCCGGCCGCCGGGCGACCGCCGCCTGCAGCCGGGCCAGATCGTGCCGGACGTGCGCGCCGGGCGTGGCGATGCGCGGCTGCGCATCGCGGTCGGGCCGTACCCTGCGCAAGAACCGGCATCGGCACAGGACAACGCCGCGCCGCTCGACCGCAGCCCCTCGCCACTGACGCCCGAGCGCATCGCCGCTGAGCTGGCCCGGCTTCCCGGCGAACGTTTCCACTCAACCACCCGCGAAGGCCGCACGGTGCACGGCGTTCACCACGCCGGCCACGGCCCTGCCGTGCTGATCAGCGGTGCGCAGCATGCGAACGAGACCTCCGGCGTGGTCGGTGCCCTGCGCGCGGCACAGCAGCTCTCGGCGCAGGGCACCCACTTCGCACTGATCCCGGTCGAGAACCCCGACGGCTACGCGCTGCACCGTGCCCTGTGCGCCCACGCGCCGCGCCACATGCACCATGCGGCCCGCTACACAGCGCTGGGCGACGACCTCGAATACCGCGACGCGCCACCTTGGTACGAGCGCGAAGCCCGCGAACAGGGCCTGGCCCTGTCGGGCGCGCAGCTGCACCTGAACCTGCACGGTTACCCGGCCCATGAATGGACGCGCCCCTTCAGCGGCTACATCCCGCGCGGCTTCGAGGCCTGGATGCTGCCCAAGGGCTTCTTCCTGATCCTGCGTCACCACGCGGGCTGGGGCGACCGGGCGCGCGCGCTGGCGGAGCACGTCTGCCGACGGCTGGCCGAGCGACCGGCGCTCATGGCCTTCAACGCCCGACAGCTCGCCAGCTACAATGCGCATGCCAGCGATCTACCGTTCGAGCTCCTCCACGGCACGGCCTGCATGATCAGCGAAGTCAACCGTCAGGGCCCGCCCCTGACACTGATTTCCGAGTTTCCCGACGAAACGATCCACGGCGCCCCCTTCATCCTTGCCCACGACACCCAGACCGCTACGGTTCTGGCCGCCGTCGAAGCCCTGGGCCTCATTTCGTCCCGTCCGCCATGATCACTCTCAAGAACGTCGTCCTGCGCCGCAGCGCCAAGCTGCTGCTCGATGGCGCCAACGCCACCATCAACCCCGGCGAGCGGGTCGGCCTGGTGGGCCGCAACGGCGCCGGCAAGTCGACGCTGTTCGCACTGTTAAACCGCACGCTGCACGAAGACGGCGGCGATTTCTTCCTGCCCAAGCAGTGGCGGATGTCGCAGGTGGCACAGGACATGCCCGAAACCGACGAAGGCGCGTCCGACTTCGTGGTCGGCGGCGACACCCGGCTGGTCGAGTTGCGCGAGGCGCTCGCCAAGATCGAGACCGCCTACACCGAGAACCCCGACGATGCCGACCTCGGCATGGCGCTGGCCCATGCGTACACCGACCTGGCGGATGCGGGCGAGCACGATGCCGCGCCGCGGGCACAGGCGCTGATCCTCGGCCTCGGCTTCAAGACGCATGAGCTCGACGCGCCCGTCAGCAGCTTCTCCGGCGGCTGGCGCATGCGCCTGCAACTGGCCCGTGCCCTGATGTGCCCGAGCGACCTGCTGCTGCTCGACGAACCGACCAACCACTTGGACCTGGACGCACTCGTCTGGCTCGAAGCCTGGCTGCAGAAGTACGAAGGCACGATGATCGTCATCAGCCATGACCGCGAGTTCCTCGACGCCGTCACCAACGTCACGCTGCACGTCGCCAACGCCCAGCTGACGCGCTACGGCGGCAACTACAGCAAGTTCGAAGAGATGCGCGCCCTGCAGATGGAGCAGCAGCAGGCCGCCTTCGGCAAGCAGCAGGAAAAGATCGCTCACCTGCAGAAGTTCATCGACCGCTTCAAGGCCAAGGCCAGCAAGGCCAAGCAGGCGCAGAGCCGCGTGAAGGCGCTCGAGCGCATGGAGAAGGTCGCGCCGCTGCTGGCCGAAGCCGACTTCACCTTCGAGTTCAAGGAGCCGGGCAACATCCCGAATCCGATGCTGTCGATCACCCAGGCGAGCTTCGGCTACGTGGTCGACGACGTGCCCAAGACCATCCTGACCAACGTGAGCAAGTCGGTGCAGGCGGGCCAGCGCATCGGCATCCTGGGCGCCAACGGCCAGGGCAAGTCGACGTTGGTGAAGACCATCGCGCGCGAAATGGGCGCGCTGGCCGGCACCGTGACCGAAGGCAAGGGCCTGAACATCGGCTACTTCGCCCAGCAGGAACTCGACGTGCTGCGGCCGCAGGACAACCCGCTGGAGCACATGGTGCGCATGGCGCGCGAACTCGGCGCCGCGGCCAAGGAACCGACCGGCGAGCAGGCCCTGCGCGGCTTCCTCGGCAGCTTCAACTTCAACGGCGACATGGTCAAGCAGCCGGTCGGCACCATGAGCGGCGGCGAAAAGGCCCGGCTCGTGCTGGCCATGATGGTCTGGCAGCGCCCCAACCTGCTGCTGCTGGACGAGCCCACCAACCACCTGGACCTCGCCACCCGAGAGGCTCTGGCGGTCGCTCTGAACGAGTTCGAAGGCACGCTGATGCTGGTGAGCCACGACCGCGCCCTGCTCCGTTCCGTCTGCGACGAGTTCTGGATGGTCGGGCGCGGCGGCGTGACCGACTTCGACGGCGACCTCGACGACTACCAGCGCTACCTGCTGGAAGAGGCCAAGCGCCTGCGCGAAGAGGCCAAGGAAGCCGTGCGGAACGCTAGCGCGCCTGTCGCGGCACCCGCACCGGCCGT
>CALRYR010000366.1:0-4959 GCA_943372425.1 Variovorax sp. YR752
GGTGACGCGCGTGCGCCGCGACGACCTCGTCACCTTCCATGTCGACGGCACCGACGGCTCGGCCGTGGCGGGCCTGTCGAGCTGCCGTGCGCAGTCGCGCGTGGCCACGCCGCGCCCGGTGTGGAACCCCGACGAGAAGCAGACGATGAACTTCTTCGACCAGTGGCAGGAGATCCCGGATTCGCAGGTCTACGACAACGGCTTCAAGATCCAGTGGGAGCACTTCATCCGCCACGTGGTGGAGGACGCGCCGTACCGCTGGACGCTGCCGGAAGGCGCCAAGGGCGTGCAGTTGGTCGAAGCCGCGCTCGAGTCGTGGAAGGACCGTCGCTGGGTCGACGTGCCCGCGCTGAAGGTCTGAGGGACGACGCCATGGCACTCATCCTCACCCTGCCGACCGCGAGCGGCGCGCTTTCTCCGTACACGCTGCGCGGCAGCGTTCCGGTGAAGCCGCCCGCTGGCGTCAAGTTCAACCGCATCGCCTACTCGGCCGCACACGTCGTCGCCGACCCGCTCGCCGTGGTCGACCCGTGGCTGCAGGCCGCTGTCGACTGGGACACCACCATCGCCTACCGCCAGCACCTCTGGTCGCTCGGCCTGGGCGTGGCCGAGGCGATGGACACCGCGCAGCGCGGCATGGGCCTGGACTGGCCGACCTCACTCGAACTGATCCGCCGCTCGCTCGACGCCGCGCAGGATGTGCCGGGCGCGCTGGTCGCCTCGGGCTGCGGGACCGATCACTTGAACCTCGACGACGTGAAGAGCGTCGACGACGTGATCCGCGGCTACGAAGAACAGATGGCCGCCATCGAGAAGCTCGGCGGCAAGCTGATCGTGATGGCCAGCCGCGCGCTGGCCCGCGTGGCGAAGAGCCCGGCCGACTACGAGCGCGTGTACGACCGCATCCTGTCGCAGGCCAGGCAGCCTGTCGTGCTGCACTGGCTGGGCGAAATGTTCGACCCGGCACTCGCGGGCTACTGGGGAACGTCGGATGTCGACGCGGCCATGGACACGGCGGTCGGCATCATCGCGGCGCATCCGGACAAGGTCGACGGCATCAAGATCTCCCTGCTCGACAAGGACAAGGAGATCGCGATGCGGCGCCGCCTGCCCTCGGGCGTGCGCATGTACACCGGCGACGACTTCAACTACGCGGAGCTGATCGCGGGCGACGGCTTCGGCGCCGAGCCGATGCATGGCCAGAGCGATGCGCTGCTCGGCATCTTCGACGCCATCGCGCCGGCTGCGAGCTCGGCGCTCGGCGAACTCGCCCAGGGCAACGTCGACAAGTTCCACGCCATCCTCGGCCCGACGGTGCCGCTGTCTCGCCACATCTTCGCGGCGCCCACGCGCTTCTACAAGACCGGCGTCGTGTTCATGGCATGGCTGAACGGCCACCAGCAGCACTTCACGATGGTCGGCGGCCAGCAGAGCACGCGCTCGCTGCAGCATTTCGCCGAGCTGTTCCGCCTGGCCGACGCAGCCAGCGTGCTGGAGAAGCCGGAGCTGGCGGTGCAGCGTATGAAGACCTTGTTGGCAATGCACGGCGTGGAATGACGATGCGCGACTTCTCGCAGAACCACGACTGGCTTTCCATCAACACCGCGACCGTGCGCAAGCAGCACGGCGTCGAGGTGCCGCTCGATCGCATCATCGACCAGTGCGCCGAGCGGGGCATCCGCGCGATCAGCCCATGGCGCGACCAAGTCGCCACCGTCGGTCTCGACAAGGTGGCGGCGCAGCTGAAGGCGCACGGCATCGGCTTGTCGGGCTACTGCCGCGGCGGCTTCTTTCCTGCGCCGGATGCGGCGGGCCTCAAGGCCGCGCTCGACGACAACCGTCGCGCCATCGACGAAGCGAAGGCCCTGAATGCACCCTGCCTGGTGCTCGTTGTCGGCGCCCTGCCCGGTGCCCTCGAAGGCAAGGCCGCCTACACCGACATCGCACGCGCGCGCGGCGAGGTACGCGACGGCATCGCGGCGTCGCTGGACTACGCGCGCGAGGTCGGCATGCCGCTGGCCATCGAGCCGCTGCACCCGATGCAGGCGGCCGATCGCGCCTGCATCAACACGCTCGAGCACGCACTGGACCTCTGCGATGAGCTCGACGCTGGCAAGACCGGCATGCTCGGCGTTGCGCTCGACATCTACCACGTGTGGTGGGATCCGAAGCTGCAGCAGCAGATCGCGCGTGCCGGCAAGGAGCGCCTGCTGGCTTACCACGTGTGCGACTGGCGCACGCCGACGCGCGACCTGCTGTCCGATCGCGGGATGATGGGTGACGGCGTCGTGGAGCTGAAGAAGATCCGCGGCTGGGTCGAGGCGGCGGGCTTCGAGGGTTTCAGCGAGGTGGAGATCTTTTCGATGCTCGACTGGTGGAAGCGCCCTGGCGAGGAAACCCTGGACGTCTGCATCGAAAGGCACAAGCAAGCGGTCTGACGGCCTGGGCGGGGCGGGCGCGCCTGTGCTGCAATAGGCCACATGGCCGACCCCACCCTCGACGACCTGCGGCGCTATGCCATCGCCCGCACGCTCTTCAAGCCGACGACGCTGCCGCGCGCCATCCGGCAGCTCGGCTTCGTGCAGGCCGATCCGATCCGCGCCCCGGCGCGCGCGCAAGACCTGACACTGCGGCATCGCGTGAAGGACTATCGTGCGGGCGACCTCGAGCGGCGCTACGCGAAGCTCGACATCGAGGAGGACTGCCTGGTCAACTACGGTTTCCTGCCGCGTGAGCACCTCGCGCTCATGCATCCGCGCGAAGCGAAGAAGAAGCCGTGGGATGCCGCCACGCGTCGCAAGGCCGCCGACGTGCTGGCCTTCGTGCGAGAGCGCGGCGAAGTCCATCCGCGAGAGGTCGAAGCGCATTTCGCGCACGGCCGCATGACCAACTACTGGGGCGGCTCCAGCAATGCCAGCACGCACCTGCTCGACGGCATGCACTACCGCGGCATGCTGCGCGTGGCGCGGCGCGACAGCGGCACGCGGGTCTACGCGGCGGTGAACCACGCGCCGCCCATCGACGACAGCCCGACCGGCCGCGCCCTGCGTGCCGCGGCGCTGCTCGAACTGATCGTGCGCAAGTACGCACCGCTGCCCGCAAGCAGCCTGACCTATCTCGTGCGCCTGCTCAACTACGGTGCCCCTCATCTGGCGACGCAAACCCAGGCCGCGTTGCGCGAAGCCCGCGAGGCGCTCGGCAGTTGCCACATCGATGGCACGACCTGGTACTGGCCCACAGACGAAAACCCCCGCTCGCGCCGCCACGCACCGGACGATGCAGTGCGCCTGCTCGCGCCCTTCGATCCGGTGGTGTGGGACCGCCGGCGATTCGAGCTGCTCTGGGGTTGGGCCTACAAGTTCGAGGCCTACATGCCAGAAGCGAAGCGGCAATTCGGTTACTACGCGTTGCCCATGCTGCAGCGCGAGTGCGTGATCGGCTGGGCCAACCTGTCCGCGCGCGCCGGGTCGCTGCACCCGAGCTTCGGCTACCCCGGCAAGAAGCCAACGGGTGCGGCCTTTCGCGCGGCGCTCGACGACGAAATGCAGCGCATGACGCACTTTCTTGCAGGGCGCTGAGCAGCCACCGCGAGGCGCTCAAGGGTTTTGCCGCGGGGGCGACAGCATGCGTTCCGCGGCGTGCCTAGAATCCATACCGCCCCGGTGCAAGCCGGGGTAGCGTTCTCAGGGCGGGGTGCAATTCCCCACCGGCGGTGATGGCGACTCGTTCGCACAAGCCCGCGAGCGCCTGCGGTACGTCATGCATCGCAGGGTCAGCAGATTTCGGTTCGATCCCGAAGCCGACGGTCACAGTCCGGATGAAAGAGAGCGCGTCATCGTGAGCCCGGCCGCGCGCCTTCGCGCGACCGGACGCATGGTTGCGTGCGCCCTGATTCAGGAAACCTGCTTTCAAAGGCACACCATGAGTCAGATCAACGACCTTCCCCTTTCGGCCATCGCGACCTCCGAGCCGCTGCGCGTCGCCTTCATCGAGGCGCAATGGCATGCCGACATCGTTCACCAGGCGCGTCATGCCTTCCTCGCGGAGATGGAGCGCCAGGGCTTCGCACGCGATCGCATCGACGTGGTCGCCGTGCCCGGCGCCTTCGAGATCCCGCTGCACGCCAAGCGGCTCGCGCTGTCGGGCCGCTACGCCGCCATCGTCGGCTGCGCGCTCGTGGTCGACGGCGGCATCTACCGCCACGAGTTCGTCGCCAGCACGGTGGTGAGCACGCTGATGTCGCTGCAGCTCGAGACCAACGTGCCGATCCTTTCGGCCGTACTGACGCCGCACCACTTCCATGAGCATGTCGAGCACCGCAAGTACTTCCACGCGCACTTCGCAGTGAAGGGCACCGAGGCGGCCGACGCCTGCATCAGGACCATCGAAGGCCTGCGCCAGGTCGATGCACTGCTGACCGCCTGAACGCCTTCACCCAGCTGTTCGGCAAGGCCTTACGCCCGGCTCGCGTCACCGCGCCTCTCTAAGATCGGCGCGTGGATTCACTCACCCAAATCGTGCTCGGCGGCGCCGTCGCCGCAGCCATCGCTCCCGCGCGGCATCGCCGGGCCGCCCTGCTTGCAGGTGCGGCGCTCGGCACGCTGCCCGACCTCGACAGCTTCCTGATCAAGCCGTTCACCGACAACCCGGTGACGCTGATGACGGTGCACCGCAGCTTCAGCCATTCGCTGCTGGTGCTGCCCTTCGTCGGCTGGCTGCTGTGGTGGCTCTTCAAGCAACGCGGCGGCCGCGTGGCGGATTCGCCGACGCGCTGGTTCTGGGCCGTGCAGGCGGCGCTGCTCACGCACCCGCTGCTCGATGCCTTCACGGTCTACGGCACCCAGCTGTGGTGGCCGTTGCCGGCGCAACCGACCTCGTGGTCGACCGTCTTCATCATCGACCCGGGCTACACGCTGTGGCTGCTGCTGGCCTGCGGCTTCGCGGCGTGGGCGGCCGAAC
>CALRYR010000367.1:0-4958 GCA_943372425.1 Variovorax sp. YR752
TAGCGCAGGTCTGGTCGTAGATGATGGCGGTGGTGCCCTTGATCTCCCGGAACTCGCGCTGGATGTCGTCGAGCAGGTCGCGGTGCTTCACCTCCGGATCGCCCGCCACCTTCACGCCCTCGTACTTCTCAGGCTCGTCGGTGACGATCACCACCTTCGTCGTGCCTTCGGCGACCAGGCTCTGCGCGATCTGCAGCACCGAGTGGCCCTCGGGCCGCTCGCCGACCTGCTGGCCGCCGGTCATGGCGACCGCGTCGTTGTAGAGGATCTTGTAGGTGATGTTCACACCGGCCGCGATGCTCTGGCGAATGGCGAGCAGGCCGCTGTGGAAGTAGGTGCCGTCGCCCAGGTTCGCGAAGATGTGCTGGTCGGTCGTAAAGGGTTGCTGCCCCACCCACGGCACGCCTTCGCCGCCCATCTGCGTGAAGCCGATGGTGCTGCGGTCCATCCAGGTCGCCATGAAGTGGCAGCCGATGCCGCCCATCGCGCGCGAGCCTTCGGGCACCACGGTGCTGGTGTTGTGCGGGCAGCCCGAGCAGAACCAGGGCTGGCGGTCGGCACCCTGCACGCCGTCGAGCTTGATGACATCCATCGAGCGCTCCTTGGCCTCGAGGATGGCGAGCTGCGCGTCGATGCGCGCGCGCATGTCGGCGCCGACCTGGTCAAGCAGGCCGTTCTTGCGCAGGCGTTGCGCGATGGCCTTGGCAATCAGCGCCGGGTTGAGGTCGGCATTGGCGCGCAGCAGCGTGTGCGAGGTCGGGTTGGGCATCGACCATTCGCCGCCGGAGTAGCCGTCGTCGCTCGCGCCCATACCTTCATCGAACTTGCCGACCACGTTGGGACGCACGTCGGAGCGCCAGTTGTAGAGCTCTTCCTTCAGCTGGTACTCGATGACCTGGCGCTTCTCCTCGACGACCAGGATCTCCTGCAGGCCGGTCGCGAAATCGCGCGTGAGCTGCGCCTCGAGCGGCCACACCACGCCGACCTTGTGCAACCGGATGCCGATCTGCCGGCAGGCCGCGTCGTCCAGTCCCAGGTCGATCAGCGCCTGGCGCGTGTCGTTGAAGGCCTTGCCGCTGGCCATGATGCCGAAGCGATCGTTCGGGCCTTCGATGACGTTGTGGTTGAGCTTGTTGGCGCGGATATAGGCCAGTGCTGCGTACCACTTGTAGTGCATCAGCCGCGCTTCCTGCTCCAGCGCATGGTCGGGCCAGCGGATGTGCAGGCCGCCGGGCGGCATCTCGAAATCGGTGGGGATGACGATGTCGACGCGCTCGGGGTCGATCATCGCGGTGGCGCTGGATTCGACGATCTCCTGGATCGTCTTCATGCCCGACCACACGCCCGAGAAGCGGCTCATCGCGAAGGCGTGGATGCCCAGGTCGAGGATCTCCTGCACGTTCGTCGGGAAGAACACCGGTGTGCCGCAGGCCTTGAAGATGTGATCGCTCTGGTGCGCGGCCGTTGAGCTTTTCGAAATGTGGTCGTCGCCCGCCACCGCGATCACGCCGCCGAACTCGGTGGTGCCCGCCATGTTCGCGTGCTTGAACACGTCGGAGCAGCGGTCCACGCCCGGCCCCTTGCCGTACCAGATGCCGAACACGCCATCGAATTTGTTGGTGCCTTGTGGCGAGAAGCCCAGCTGCTGCGTGCCCCAGAGTGCCGTGGCCGCCAGCTCTTCGTTCACGCCCGGCTGGAACACGATGTTCTGCGCCTTGAGGTACTTGCTCGCCTTCCACAGCGCCTGGTCGTAGCCGCCGAGCGGCGAGCCACGGTAGCCGCTGATGAAGCCGGCCGTGTTCTTGCCGTTCTGCTGGTCGCGCAGCCGCTGCAGCATCGGGAGTTTCACGAGGGCCTGCACGCCCGACATGAAGGCGCGACCGTAGTCGAGCGAGTACTTGTCGTCGAGCGTGACCGTCTCGAGGGCTTTGCGGATGTGCTCGGGCAGGGGGGCGTTCATCGTCTGATCTCCGGTTGGCTTGGGCCTTGTGGGCCTGGCTGGGCGGCATGAGCGCCCGACGGGGTGCGGTGCCTTCATGATGCGCCTGAAAGTGTATTGGCGGGTGTCGGACAGGTGCTTTCAGATATCGCCAGGGAAACCCTAGTTTCTGGAAGATCCTTTCTTAGAATCGCACTTCATGGAAAGCCTTGATAAGTTCGACCTTGCCATCCTGAAAGAACTCCAGACCGATGGCCGCCTGACCAACGCCGAACTGGCCCAGCGCGTAGGCCTGTCGGCCGCGCCCTGCTGGCGCCGCGTGCGGGCGCTGGAGGAGTCCGGCTTCATCAAGGGCTACTACGCCGAGATCGACCGCCGCAAGATCGGCCTGGGCGTGCTCGCCTTCGTGCGCCTCGACACCGAGCGCGCCAACAGCGAGGTCACGAAGAAGATCGAGGAGGCGATCCGCAAGCTGCCCGAGGTCATCGCCTGCCACTACATCAGCGGCACCGGCATGTTCGAGCTGCAGGTGGTCGCCGAAGACCTCGACGCCTTCTCGCGCTTCGCCCTCAACAGCCTCATGCACCTGCCCAACGTGAAGGACCTGCACACCAGCTTCTCGCTGGGCGAGGTCAAGGCGAGCCATTCGCTGCCGCTGGGGCATCTGACGAAGAAGTGATGCCGGGTGCCGGCGGGCGCGGGGCTGTCAGACCTGCCTGAACGGCCGGCTCAAGAAGCGCGAACCCCGCTCCCCGAAGCGCCACGGCACGTCGGCCGCCTTCGAGATACCGATGCGCGGGCCGACTTCGACCTGCACGGCCGGCTGGTCGCCCTCTGGCGGGATCAGCACGAAGGGCGGCGCGTCGAGCGCCTTGCCGTTGAAGCTCGCGTCGATGCCAAGCGCCTGCCCCACGCGGCCCGGCCCGGCGCACAGCAGGCGGAGGTCGTCGAGGCCGCGCCGCGCCTGCATGCGCGCGATGCCCATCGTGGGCTCGATCGCACGGACCAGCACGCCAGCACCGTGGCCCGCTTCGCGGCAGACGACGTTGAGGCACCAGTGGATGCCGTAGGAGCGGTAGACGTAGGCGTGGCCCGAGGGCCCGAACATGGCCGCGTTGCGCGGCGTCGGCCCGCCGAAGGTGTGCGAGGCCGGGTCGTCGCGGTCGTAGGCCTCGGTTTCGACGATGCGGCCGCCGACGCCGTCGACCAGCAGGGTCACGCCGATGAGCGCGCGCGCCACGACCTCGGACGGCGCGTCGAAATCGAGGTCGAGGGGGCGGTGCGAAGCGCGTGGCATGGGAGGCGCAGTTTCCCAGAGAAAATGGCGGGCTCGAACTCACCTGAACTCATGAACGATTCCACCACCCGCCCCGACCTGCCCGACCACCTCTCCATCGACCCGCGCAGCCCGCACCATGTCGCCGCCGTGTTCGAGCACGACATCGGCATCCGCTTCAACGGCAAGGAGCGCGCCGACGTGGAGGAATACTGCGTGAGCGAAGGCTGGATCAAGGTGCCGGCCGGCAAGACGCTGGACCGCAAGGGCAAGCCGCTGATGCTGAAACTCAAAGGCAAGGTCGAGGCGTTCTACCGCTAGACCGCAACGCTTACCGCCACTGCAGCAGCAACGACCAGGGCTGTCGGCTCAGGTGCCGATCGATGCAGCCGGGCGTGCCCGCCGTGCAGCCTTCGGCCAGGTAGCTCGCGTCGAGCACCGACGTCCCCGGCGCGAAGTCGAGCCGGCGCAGCGTGACCGACTGCAGCACGTTGCCGCCCACGGCGTCGAAGCCTTTCGCATCGACCGCCACGACCGCATCGCAATGCATCGGCAGGGCCGTGCCGCCAGTGGCCCGCTCGGCCAGCACCTCGCCGATGCGCGCGAAGGTGTCCAGGCCGGCGCGGGCGCCACGCGCCTGACAGACCAGGTCGCCGACGCGTGGTGGCGTGCGTGTGATGTCGCAGGCACGCATCGCGTAGCGCGTCGGTGCGCCCGCCGCCTCCATCGCGCCGGCCTGCCACGCGGCGCCCGCGTAATCCGCATGCGCTTCCGAGAATACGAACTCGCCATCGGCCAGCCCCGCCTGCCGCGCCAGCCAACTGACGAAGGCCGCCGACCACGGCGTGTCGATCACCGCGACGCGGTTGACCGCCGTCTGCAACGCCCGCACCTCGGCAGACGTCAGCCCCTGGTCCGGCCCCACGCCCAGTCCTTGCAGCCGCGCCTCCGAAGCCTGGCCGATGGCCTGCACCAGCAGCCGCCGGTCGGCCGGACGCCACGCGCCGAAGCGCACCTGCGAAGGCAACAGGCCGTCCTGCGGATCGACCGCCGTCCAGTAGCCGAGCACGCGCTGCCAGGGCGGGCGGTCGCCGAGGCCGGCGCGCGTGTCCTCGGCCTCCGAATTGCCGGCGACGACCAGCCGTCCCTCCGCGTCGAGCGCCTGGTCGCCGAAGGCGCGCAACTCCTGCTGCGCAGCAGCGGCCATGGCGATGGCGCGGGGTGAGGCGGCGACGTGCGTCGCGGTCTGCAGGCAGGTGGAGGCCGTGTCGGCGGCGGCGCCCACGGCGGCCGCCGATGCGAGTGCCACGGCGACACACTTCAGCGATTTGGAGAAAGAGGCGAGGAAGGCGGCGATGGGCATGCGAGGAACAGCATAGCCGCGCGCCCCTCCGAGACCGCCCGCCGTTCCACACGCGGGACGCGGTGTCCTTCCAGTCAGCCTTCCGCCACGCCGAACCGCCCCCATGTTCGAAGAATCGCCGGCATCATCGCCAGCGCGTTCCACACGAAAGACCCCCATGACCGACCCCATCGTCCAGATCAAGCCCCTCGGCTTTCCGTGGGAAACCATCGACCCGTTCCTGTTCTGCGTCTACCACGACGACGCCTACCCGGCCAGCAACGGCGCGATGGGCCCGGCGGCCTCGCTCGACGGCCGCGCCATCGGCCAGGACTTCAGCCGCAAGGACGGCTGGAGCATGTACCACGGCGAGGAGATCCCCGGCTTCCCGGGCCATCCCC
>CALRYR010000368.1:0-4945 GCA_943372425.1 Variovorax sp. YR752
AGAACAGCAGCAGGGCCATCACGGCCAGCGCCAGCGCAACGGGTTTCTCCGCATACCACTGGAGCCCGTCCCCGAGCAGGTAAAAGCAGGGCGCGAACACCGCCGCGATCAGCGACGCCAGCGACGAGTAGCGGAAGAAGAAGGCGATGATCGCCCAGCTCATGCCGGTGGCGAGCCCGAGCATCCAGTCGATGCCGACCAGCACGCCCGCCGCCGTGGCCACGCCCTTGCCGCCCTTGAAGCCGAAGAAGACCGGGTACAGATGGCCGATGAAGGCCGCCAGGCCGGCAAGCGCCGCGGTGCCCATCCCCATGCCGAGGTCGGGTCCGACAAGGCGGATGACGAACACCGGCAGCCAGCCCTTGAGCGCATCGAGCAGCAGCGTGGCCAGCGCCGCGCCCTTGTTGCCCGAACGCAGCACGTTGGTGGCACCCGGGTTGCCGCTGCCGTAGCTGCGCGGGTCGGCCATGCCGAGCGACTTGCTCACGATCACCGCAAAGGACAGCGAGCCCAGCAGGTACGACAGAACGATCGCGATGAACGAGGGAAGATGAAAGCTCAAAGGGGGGACTCCGTGGGGCTGGCTATTCTGCCAGCGCGCACTGCACCGGCTGCGCGCCGAGCAGCGCCACGCACACCTGCGGATCGATGCCGACCAGGTAGCCGCGGCGACCGCCGTTGATGGCGATCTTCGGCAGGTCGAGGATGGTCGACTCGATGTAGACCGGCATGTCGCGCTTCGTGCCAAAGGGCGACGTGCCGCCGACCAGGTAGCCACTGTGCCGGTTCGCCACCTCGGGCTTGCAGGGCTCGACCGACTTGGCACCGATCTGCCGCGCCAGGTTCTTGGTCGACACCGTGCGGTTGCCGTGCATCAACACCAGCAATGGCTTGGCATCCTGGTCCTGCATGACCAGCGTCTTGACCACCGTGAACGGGTCGAAGCCGAGCACCGCCGCGCTGTGCTGCGCGCCGCCGTGCTCGAGGTACTCGTACGGATGCTCGGTAAAGGCGATGCCGCGGGCGCGCAGCAGCTGCGTCGCCGGCGTCTCGCTGACGTGCTGCTTGCGCGCCATGACGCCCCTGCCTCAGTTCGCGGGGTCGCGGATGTCCCAGCGGATCTTGTCGATCTCGGCCAGCACCTCCGGCGACAGCTGCGTGCCCCAGGCGTCGATGTCCTCGTCGAGCTGCGCCACCGAGGTCACGCCGATGATGGTGCTCGCCACCTGCCACTTGGTGTAGCAGAAGGCCAGCGCCAGGCGCGCGGGCGTCATGCCGTGGTCGCGTGCGAGCTGGTTGTAGCGGCGCGCCGCCTTGAGCGCATCGGGGCGGCCCCAGCGTTGTTTGCGCACCGACTCGTAGCTCGAGATGCGTGCGCCCTTCGGCGCGTCGGGGCCCTCGATGCCACTCTGGTCGTACTTGCCGGTGAGCAGTCCGAAGCCCAGCGGCGAATAGGCCAACAAGGAAACGCCGAGCCGGTGCATCGTCTCGTCCAGACCATTTTCGAGGGCACGGCTGATGAGGCAGTACACGTTCTGCACCGAGGCCACGCGCGGCAGCCCGTGCTGCTCGGCGAGGCGCACGAACTCGTGCACACCGTAGGGTGTCTCGTTCGACAGGCCGATGTGGCGCACCTTGCCGGCCTTGACCAGCCCGCCGAGCGCCTCGAGCTGTGCGTGGATCGAGGTTTCCGAGGTCTCCTTGGTCGGGTCGTAGTACAGGTTGCCGAAGGCCGGCACATGGCGCTCGGGCCAGTGGATCTGGTAGAGATCGATCACGTCGGTCTGCAGGCGCTTCAGGCTGGCATCGCACGACGCCACGATGTCCGCGGGGGTCATGCCCTTGCCTTCCCGCACCCAGTCCATGCCGCGCGACGGTCCCGCGACCTTGGTGGCCAGCGTGACCTTCTGGCGCGCACCGGGGCGCTTGGCGAACCAGTCGCCGAGGATGGTCTCAGTGGCGCCGTAGGTCTCGCGGCGCGCCGGCACGGCATACATCTCGGCGGTGTCGAGGAAGTCCACGCCGCGCTCCAGCGAGCGGTCGAGGATGGCGTGGGCGGTGGGCGAATCGACCTGCTCGCCGAAGGTCATGGTGCCGAGGCAGATCGGGGTGACGTGCAGATCACTCTGCCCGAGTCGGATGCGTTGCATGGTGTGGATCGCGCGGATCGGAGAAGGAAGAAGGCCGAAACTCTACCGCGCGCAGCGCAACGCTGCATCGAACCGGCGCCATGTCCGATGCGCGACGGCCACCGCGAGGCGGCTTCGTATGATCGACCGCCATGTACGCTCCCCGACGCCCCTCCCGCAGCGACCACGTGCCGGTGCGCACCCTGCGCTACCACCTGCGCACCTGGGGCACCCCCTCGCCGGCGCACCCGCCCCTCGTGCTGCTGCACGGCTGGATGGACGTGTCGGCCTCGTGGCAGTTCGTCGTCGACGCGATGGCCGAAGAACGGTTCATCGTCGCGCCCGACTGGCGCGGCTTCGGCCTGACCGACGGGGGCACGGTCGACAACTACTGGCTGCCCGACTACCTGGCCGATCTCGACTGGCTGCTCGACCATGTCGCGCTCGACACGCCGGTCGACCTGGTCGGCCACAGCATGGGCGGCAACATCGCGATGCAGTACGCCGGTGTGCGGCCGCAACGCGTCCGCCGGCTGGTCAATCTCGAAGGCTTCGGCATGCCCGCGCGCGAGCCCGAGGAGGCGCCAGCGCGCTACGGGCAGTGGATCGACCAGCTCAAGAAGCTGCACCGCGGCGAGCTGGCGATGCAGGGCTACCCCGACCCCGGCGGCGTGGCACGCCGCCTGATGAAGACCAACCCGCGCCTGCCGCAGGACAAGGCCGACTGGCTGGCCCAACACTGGGCCGCCGAGCACCGGCACGCCGAAGGCGGTACGCGATGGGCCATCCTGGGCGACGCCGCGCACAAGGTGGTCAACGCCAACATCTACCGCGTCGACGAGGCACTGGCCCTCTACGCCGCCATCACCGCGCCGGTGCTGTCGATCGAGGCGAGCGACGACAGCCTGGCGCGCTGGGCCGAGCGCTACACCCTGGCGGATTTCCACGAGCGGCTGAAGGCCGTGCGCGATGTCCGCAGCGTCAAGCTGCCCGACTGCGGCCACATGCTCCACCACGACCAGCCCGAACGCGTCGCGGCACAGCTCGAAGACTTCCTGCGCCGAGACGAATAGCGCCGCTCGCGGCGTTCTCCGACACACCCGCACACAAATTGCGGGCAGACTCGGCGGGTTTTGCTCACTCTGCGCGCAGCCATGCCCCACACCGCCGTCAACGCCATCGACCCCAAAGAGTTCCAGCGCGTGCTGAGTCGCAACGTCAAGTTGCCCTTGATCGGGGGATTCATCGGCGCGGTGGTCTTCGTCGGCCTGATCTTCTATCTGCTGTCGGTCATCTCCTGGGTCGAGCACACCGACCGGGTGACCCGCGATGCGAGCGAGCTGCAGCGCCTGAGCGTCGACCTCGAAACCGGCATGCGCGGTTTCCTGATCACCGGCGACGAGACTTTTCTGCAGCCGTATGAAAGCGCGCAGCCTCGCCTCATGGCCGGCCTGGCGAGCCTGCGCACCATGGTGGCCGACAACCAGACGCAGGTCGATCGGATCGACCGCATCGCCACGCTGCAGACGGCTTGGAACCAGTTCGCGGCGGAGATGATCGCGCTGCGCCGCTCGGGCGGCGACTACCAGCAGGTGATCCGGGCCGGGCGCGGCAAGCGACTGTCCGACGACATGCGCACCGGCTACGGCAACTTCATCAACGTCGAGCAGACGTTGCGCTTCCAGCGCAACAACGAAGCCAACAACACCGCGCTGGCGGTGGTCGGCCTCTTTCTGTTCTTCACGCTGTCGCTCGCTGGCCTGCTCGCGTTCTTCGGGCGCCGGCAACTGGTGGCCCTGTCCACCGGCTACGACGCGGTGCTGCAACGCCAGGCGACGCACAGCGAAGTGTTGCAACGGCAGGCCTGGCTGCGCGGCGCCCAGACCGACCTGACCGGCGAACTCGTCGGCGAGCTCAGTGCGCAGGAGATGGGCCGCAAGGTGCTTGATTTCTTTGCCAGCCACATCGGCAGCAGCGTGGGCGCCATGTACGTGCGCGAACGTTCGGGCCAGCTGCGCCGCACGGCCAGCTACGGCTTCTCCGCCGAGGCCGAGGCCACGCCGCAGGTGCTGGCCCCCACCCAAAGCCTGGTCGCCCAGGCCGCGACCGAGAAGCGCGTGATGGTGATCGAGCCGGTCACAGCCGACTACCTGCGCGTGAACAGCGGCATGGGCGACATGGCGCCGCGCGCGGCCGTGCTGCTGCCGGTGATGCACGATGGCCGGGTCAATGGCGTGATCGAGCTGGGCCTGCTGCACGCGCCGGACGCGCGGGCGAAGGAGCTGTTCGAACTGGTTGCTGACAACATCGGGAGTTCGGTGGCCGCCGTGCGCTACCGCGAGCAACTGCAGGACGCGCTGGCCGAGACGCAGCAGCTCAACGAAGAGCTGCAGGTGCAGCAGGAAGAGCTACGCACCGCCAACGAGGAGCTGGAAGAACAGTCGCGTGCGCTGCGCGCGTCGCAGGCCACGCTGGAGAACCAGCAGGCCGAACTGGAGCAGACCAACAGCCAGCTGTCGGAACGTACCGAAGCACTCGACCTGCGCAACGCGGCGCTGCGCCGCGTGCAGGCCGATCTGGAAGACCGCGCGCAGGAGCTACAACGCTCGAGCCGCTACAAGTCGGAGTTCCTCGCGAACATGTCGCACGAGCTGCGCACGCCGCTCAACAGCGCGCTCATCCTGGCCAAGCTGCTGGGAGACAACCCGCAAGGCAACCTCACGGCCGAGCAGGTGAAGTTCGCCGAATCGATCTACTCGTCGGGCAACGACCTGCTGGTGCTGATCAACGACATCCTCGACATCGCGAAGGTCGAG
>CALRYR010000369.1:0-4890 GCA_943372425.1 Variovorax sp. YR752
ACCGGTGCCTCCAACGACGCCCGGATCTTGCGGCAGCAGGAAGAAGGTCGCCCACCAGTTCCAACCCGTGGGCACCGAATCGGGCTGCCGCAGCACAAAGATCTGCATGGCCGCCACCGCGCAGAGCGCGATCCAGTAGAGCGGAAAAAGACGGGCCAGTCGCTTGGCGATGAAAGTGGCGGGTGAAGAGCCGCTGTCGGGTCGCAGGTAGATCCAGGACAGCAGAAAGCCGCTCATGGCGAAGAAGAAGGGCATGCGCACATAGCTCAGGGCCACGATGTCCTCGAGTTCGTGGCTGCCGAAGTACTTCGGCAGCGAAGCGGTACCACCGGCGTGATAGAGGACCACCAGCACACAGGCGAGCACCCGGCCGATGTCCAGATAGGCGAATCGCCCCGTGTCCCGAGTCATGCGTTGTTCCTGCGCCATGGACGCACATGGCGCGGATGCACCGGGTGGGTAGCTGTCGAAGCGGCTTCTTCGAATGCTGCAGTGCAATATCGCTTCGCGGACAACCTTGCGACGTAGGACTGGCCCCCGCGCCGGTTTTATCGAGGTAATGAGTTGGTCCAAATGTTTCCAGATGGGCGGGTGCCGGCCACCCGCGACCGGCGCGTACGCGTCGAGCCCTATGGCAAACTTCGGTGCTGTTTCGCGGCGTCCGAGGGGCGCAGTCAACGCGGTGGCTGGCGGAGCCGGTCACCCTCCACAGCGTGCCGGCACCCGCCGGCACGTGTCTCAGGATTCGTTTCAACCATGCAAAAAATCATTCGCCAGCTCGCCGCCGAGATCAAGGTCGGCGAGCACCAGGTGAAGGCGGCCATCGAGCTGCTCGACGGCGGCGCCACGGTGCCCTTCATCGCCCGCTACCGCAAGGAAGTGACCGATGGCCTCGACGACATCCAGTTGCGTGAACTCGAAGCACGCCTGTCGTACCTGCGCGAACTCGACGACCGCCGCGGCGCGGTGTTCAAAAGCATCGACGAACAGGGCAAGCTCACTGATGCGCTGCGCGCCGCCATCGCCAACGTGACCACCAAGCAGGAGTTGGAAGATCTCTATCTGCCCTTCAAGCAGAAGCGCCGCACCAAGGGCCAGATCGCGCGCGAGTTCGGCATCGAGCCGCTGGCCGACAAGCTCTTCGCCGACCCGACGCTCGACCCGGCCGTCGAGGCGCAGGCTTTCCTGAAGCCGGCCGAGACGCTCGACGACGGCAAGCCGGGCGCCGACTTCTCCACCGTGCCGGCCGTGCTCGACGGCGTGCGCGACATCCTCTCGGAGCGATGGGCCGAAGACGCGGCGCTGGTGCAGCGCCTGCGCGAATGGCTGTGGGCCGAAGGCCTGCTCAAGTCGACGCTGATGGCCGGCAAGGACGAGAACAACGCCGACGTCGCCAAGTTCCGCGACTACTTCGACTACGACGAGCCGATCGGCCGCGTGCCGTCCCACCGTGCGCTGGCCGTGTTCCGTGGCCGCGCGCTCGACATCCTCGACGCGAAGCTGGTGCTGCCGGTCGAGCCCGAGCCGGGCAAGCCGTCCATCGCCGAAGGCAAGATCGCCTTGCATCTCGGATGGAGCCATTCGGCCCGCAAGGCCGACGACCTGATCCGCAAGTGCGTGGCCTGGACCTGGCGCGTGAAGCTCGCGCTCTCGACCGAGCGCGACCTGTTCACCCGTCTGCGCGAAGAGGCCGAGAAGGTCGCCATCAAGGTCTTCGCCGACAACCTGCGCGATCTGCTGCTGGCCGCGCCGGCCGGCCCGCGCGTGGTGCTGGGGCTGGACCCCGGCATTCGCACCGGCGTGAAGGTCGCGGTGGTCGATGCCACCGGCAAGCTGGTCGAGACCGCCACGGTGTTCCCGCACGAGCCGCGCAAGGATTGGGAAGGTTCGCTGCACACGCTCGGCAAGCTCTGCGCCAAGCACGGCGTGAACCTGATCGCCATCGGCAACGGCACCGCCAGCCGTGAGACGGACAAGCTCGCCGGCGACCTGATCAAGCTGCTTGCGAAGATGGCTGACCAGGCCGGCGCGCCGCCCATGGCCATCGACAAGGTGGTGGTGAGCGAGGCCGGTGCTTCGGTGTACTCCGCCAGCGAATTCGCCTCGCAGGAGATGCCCGATGTCGACGTGAGCCTGCGCGGCGCCGCGAGCATTGCGCGCCGCCTGCAGGACCCGCTGGCCGAGTTGGTGAAGATCGACCCGAAGTCGATCGGCGTCGGCCAGTACCAGCACGACGTGAACCAGAGCGAACTGGCACGCACGCTGGTCGCGGTGGTGGAAGACTGCGTGAACTCCGTGGGCGTCGACCTCAACACGGCCAGCGTGCCGCTGCTGTCGCGCGTGTCGGGCCTGTCGGCCAGTGTGGCCAAGGCGGTGGTGCGTTGGCGCGAGGCCAACGGCGCCTTCGCGACGCGCAAGCAGCTGCTCGAGGTGACCGGCTTCGGCCCCAAGGCCTTCGAGCAAAGTGCCGGCTTCCTGCGCGTGCGCGGCGGCAGCAACCCGCTCGACGTGACCGGCGTGCACCCGGAGACCTATCCGGTGGTCGAACAGATCATGGCCAAGACCGGCAAGCCCATCGCCGAGCTGATGGGCCGCGCCGACATGCTCAAGACGCTGCGGCCCGAACTGTTCGCCAACGAGAAGTTCGGCGTCATCACGGTCAAGGACATCCTGGGCGAACTCGAGAAGCCCGGCCGCGACCCGCGCCCCGACTTCAAGGTGGCGCGCTTCAACGACGGCGTCGACGATATCGCCGACCTGAAGGAAGGAATGATCCTCGAAGGCACGGTGAGCAACGTGGCGCAGTTCGGCGCCTTCATCGACCTCGGCGTGCACCAGGACGGCCTGGTGCATGTGAGCCAGCTCGCCAACAAGTTCGTCGAGGACGCGCGCGAGATCGTCAAGACCGGCGACATCGTGCGCGTCAAGGTGATGGAAGTCGACGTGGCGCGCAAGCGCATCGCGCTGTCGATGCGGCTCGACGCGACGCCGGCCCGCCGCGACGGCCCGCGCGACAACCGCTTCGAAGGAGCAGGCCGCGGCCAGCACCAGGGCGCTCGCCGCGACAGCGCGCCGCAGCCCGCGGGCCAGATGGCGAGCGCCTTCGCGAAGCTGCAGGGCCTGCGCAAGTAGTCGGAGGCGTCATCGATCGGCCAGCAGCCGGTCGATGAAGGCGTCGACCGACGCCGTGTACGCACCCGGCCGGCCGAGTTCGCCGTTGACATCCGCATGGTCGAGCGCCTGCGGCAGCAGCTCGGAGGCTGCGCCCAGGGCCCGGGCACGGTCGACAAACACCTTCCCCTGGCCGCACGAATCGTCGCGGCGCAGCGTCGAGCACACCACCAGCGTCGGCACGGCGCGCGGCGTGAGCGCAGCGGTCGGCGAGACACTGCGCCAATACGCCGGGTCGGCGCCGAACACACGGTCGTAGAAGCGCAGATGCCGGCGCGACATCAGCGTGACCGTGTCGATGGCGGCGGAGTCCAGCACCACCGCGCCGCGCCACGGCCCCGCGCCCTGGGCCGCGGCCCGCGCCGGGTCGGCGCTCAACAGCGCCACCAGGTGCGCGCCGGCCGAATGGCCCATCAGCACCAGGCGCGACGGGTCGCCGCCCCATTCGGCGGCGCGTGCCTGCACGGTCGCCAGCGCGGTCGCCACATCGCGTGCCTGGGCCTGCACGTCGACCTCCGGCACCATGCGGTAGTTGATCGACACCACGATGTAGCCACGCTCGCCGACCCAGTGCGCGACCTTGGCGTCGACCACGCGCGCCATCGACTTGTCGCCGACCATCCACGCACCGCCGTGCACCATCAGCAGCATCGGCGCGCGCTGCGGTGACGCGGGCAGGAAGACGTCCATGCGCTGGCGGGCGTCGGGGCCATAGGGCACGTCGTCGAGGCGGCGCACATCGGTGGGCGGTGCTGCGAGGGCCGCCACGGCCACGAAGGCGAGCAGGGCGGAGAGCGCAACGCGAATCATCGGCCTCATGGTTTGGCGCCCGGCGGACCGAACACCGTCAGCAGCCGCGCCTGCCAGCCGCGCGCGGCCCACAGGTCGCGCCCCAGGTTCAGCCATTCGTGGAAGGCGATGCGCAGCGGGTTGTGCGTGCGCAGCGGCGTCGTCAGGCCGTAGCGGATGGGCACATCGGCCCGCTCGTCGACGAAGGTGCCGAAGAGCCGGTCAAACACGATCAGCACGCCGCCGTAGTTGCAGTCGAGGTATTCGGTGTTCGAGCCGTGGTGCACCTTGTGGTGGGTCGGCGTGTTCAGCACCCATTCGAGCGGACCCAGGCGCGGCATCCACGGTGCGTGCAGCCAGAACTGGTAGAGCAAGTTGAGCGCCACGCTCGCGAGCACCGCGCTGGGCGGAAAGCCCAGCCACACAAGCGGCGTGAAGAACAGCGTCGTGCCGGTGAGCTTGCCGGTCCAGCCCAGCCGCATCGCTGCGGCCAGCGTGAGCTCATTGGGCGAATGGTGCACGGCGTGCGTGGCCCAGAACCAGCGCACCCGGTGCGCGCAGCGGTGGTACCAGTAATAGAAGAACTCCTGCCCGACGAAGAGCAGCGCGAAGGCCAGCGGCGTCGAGAGCGCCAGCGTCTGCAGGCGGTGCTCGAAGGCCCACAGCAGCGCCGGTGCGGCCAGCGAAAGACCGAGCGCATCGACGGCGCGGCGACCCAGTGCATCGGCGATCGACGCCGCGAAGGCGCGCCAGTCGTAGGCGCGGCGCAGCCAGAAGGTGTGCACCAGCCCTTCGAGCGTGGCGATGCCGATCACGATGAGCGGCAGCAGCACCAGCCAGCGCATGGCGCCGGTGCCGAGCGATTCGCCGAGGGCATGGAATGACATGGCGGGGTTCCTTTGTCAGCGGCAGGCGATGACGGCGCCGCTG
>CALRYR010000370.1:0-4882 GCA_943372425.1 Variovorax sp. YR752
GCCCAGATGCTCAAGCACCTGCGCCGCTCCAACGCGGTGGCGCAGCGCGCGGTCTCGCTGGGCCATCATCCCTTCGGCGCCGTGCTGGTCGGCCCCGACCAGGAGACGGTGCTGCTCGAGCAATGCAACATCGACACGGTCAACCATGCGGAGTCGACGCTCGCGCGGGTGGCCGCGACGAACTTCACGCCGGAATTCCTGTGGGGCTGCACGCTCTACACCGCGGTCGAGCCCTGCTGCATGTGCGCCGGCACCGCCTACTGGGCCAACATCGGCCGCGTGGTGTACGGCATGACCGAGGCGCAACTGCTCGCCGAAACCGGCAGTCATGCCGAGAACCCGACGATGAGCGTGCCGTCGCGCTATGTCTTCGACCACTGCCAAAAGCCGGTCGAACTCATCGGCCCGGTGCCGGAGATCGCCGAAGAAACGATCGCCATGCAGCGGGCGTTCTGGGCCTCGCGCTGATACCCGGGCGGCTGCGCTTCAGTTCGGCAGGGGAGTGTGCCGGAGCTTCTTGCAGTCCTTGCCGTTGGTCTGCTTGATGAAGCGCTTGTCTTCGGGCGTGATCCAGCGCATGTTCTCGCGCTTGTCCTGCCCGCCGGCACACAGCTCGACGATGTAGCCCACCTGCCACCCCGGGCAGGCGCCTTCGGCTTGGCCGGTGGCGGGGCAGGGATGTTCAAGGCGGAAGGCGTGCTGCTCGGCGCGGTCGTGGTGCTTGTTGCGGGCGTCCGCGAGGCCGGGCAGGGCGGCGAACAGGAGGCAGAGAAGAAGGGTCTTGGTCATGTGGAAGGCCGCGGCGACCGGGCCGCGGTGCTCTATGCTATCTGGCTCCCGCGCCGGGCACCGCACGCCGTCACCCGCCCTCTTTCTCACGTCCCCGATGCACCTGCCTCCCCCGAATTCCGATGTCGCCACCGCGCGTGCGCCGCTGGTCGCCGTGACCGGCGCGACCGGCTTCATCGGGCGGCATCTCGTCGCCGCGCTGGTGCAGTCTGGGTGGCGCGTGCGGCTGCTGTTGCGCCGCGAGCCCTCCGGTGCCGAGTGGCGCCAGTCGACGCCCGAGGTCGTGGCCGGGTCGCTCGACGACGAGGCGGCCGTGGCGCGTCTGGTGGAGGGTGTCGATGCGGTGATCCACTTGGCCGGGCTCATCAAGGCGGCGCGGCGTGCCGACTTCTTCGCGGTGAACGAACTGGGCGTCGCGCGCATCGCGCAGGCAACGCAGCGGCTGTCGCCCGGTGCGCATTTTCTGCTCGTGTCCAGCCTGGCCGCGCGCGAACCGCTGCTCTCGGACTACGCTGCCAGCAAACGCGCCGGCGAAGCCGCCGCGCTGGCCGCGATGGACGCACGCACGACGGTGCTGCGCCCACCGGCGGTCTACGGCCCGGGTGACCGCGAGACGCTGCGCTTCTTCCAGGTGGCCCGCTGGCCGCGCGTGCCCTTGCTCGGCGGGACGGATGCGCGCGCCGCGCTGATCCATGTGCGCGACGTGGCCCGGCTGATCGTCACATTGGTCGCATCGACCCCGCAGGGCCGGGTGATGGCCGCCGCCGATGCCCAGCCTCAGGGCTACCGCTGGGACGAACTGCTGGGTGCCGCGGCACGTGCCGTCGGCAACCCGTCGCCGCGCTTCGTGCAGGCGCCGCAGGGGCTGCTGCGCGGCATCGCATGGGTCGGCGATCTGGCGCGCCTCGGTGGCTCGGCGGCCATGCTCAATTCGCAGAAGCTGCGTGAACTGCGACATGCGGATTGGGGCGTTTCGGCGGCCGAACTCGCGCGGCCGGACGGCTGGTCGCCGCAATTCGACATCGACACCGGTTTCGCTGATGCGGTCGCCTGGTACCGGTCGGCCGGCTGGTTGCCGGGGTGATGGTGGCGCCTTCCGATCTTGGCGAAGTCCCGGTCTGGGTGCTGCTGGGAGTGCGCCATGGCGACAACCAACAGTTGCTGGCCATCGCCGAGGCCTTGGGCGTGCCGTACCGCGCCGTGCCCCTGCGCTTCAACGCCGCGGCCGGGTTGCCGCCGGTTCTGTTGGGCGCCTCGCGTCTCAGTTGGCGCTGCAAAGACGCGTCACCGCTGCAGCCGCCCTGGCCGCGCGTGGTGCTGGCGGCCGGGCGCAAGAGCGTGCCGGCGGCGCGGTGGATCCGGCAGCAGTCGGGCGGGCGCACGCGGCTGATCCACATCAACCGGCCGTGGGCACCGCTGTCGTTGTTCGACCTGGTCGTAACCACGCCGCAGTACGCGGTGCCCGAGCGCGCCAACGTGCTGAGCCACCGCATGCCGTTCATGCCGCCTGCGCCGGGCGAGGCGCTGTTGCCGAGCGCGTTGCAGCCACAGGCCGCGCGCATGCCGCAGCCCTGGACGCTGGTGATGGTCGGTGGCGACAGCCGGCCCTTCGTGCTCGACGACGCGGCGGCCATCGGCCTGGCGCGCCTCGTGAACGCACAGGTGCGGGCGAACGGCGGCAGCGCCTGGGTGCTCGGAAGCCCGCGCACACCGGCCTCGGCGATGGATGCGCTGGCCCGGACGCTGGATGTCCCGTCGCAGGTCGTCAAATGGGGCGAAGGTGAGAACCCCTATGTCGCCCTGCGCCAGCGTGCGGACCGTATCGTCGTCACGACCGACAGCGCGTCGATGTTGACCGAGGCGCTGCTCACCGGACGGCCGGTCGTGCCCTTCGCGCTGCCGCGCCAGCCGGACTGGCGCTGGCGCCTGGCGACGGCATGGCGCGACGCTGCGGCGCGGCGGCCGGGCTCGATGGTGGCGCGCAGTTTCGAGAAGCTGCAGGACCTGGGCTTCCTGTCGTCATTGCGCGACCTGGGGCTGCTGCACCGTGCGCTGGAGGAAGCCGGTGCGTTCGATGGCAGCGGGCGCGTGCTGGACATCGCGCGGCAGGAGCGCGAGGCGACGCTGGCGCGCATCCGCGCACTGATCGATCAGGGCTGACGCGGCCTGATCAGGCCCGCGTGCGCATTCAGGCCGTGGCGCGGGCCGCCGCCACGCACTCCATCGCATCGCGGCGCACATGGCCGCGCGCGATCTCCGCGTCGAGCAGGGCGCGGTCGATCGAACCGTTGTCCAGGCATTCGCCCAGCATCCGGAAGAACAGCTTCTCCTGCGCCGGATCAGGGTGTCGGCGGTAGTGTCCGGCGCCGCGACCCGTCAGCTTGCGCAGCCAGATGCCGGCGCGCGACTTGAGCGTGGTCCCGCGCGGCGTGAAGTCCGAGGGCAGGCCGGTTTTCCAGGGCTGGGTGCGGCGGTGCGTGTTGTGCAGCAGCTTCGTCTCGGGCGTGAGCCGATCGAGGTCGTTCCACTCGGGCTCCAGCGCCGCGACGCTGCCGGGCGGCTCCAGCAGCAGCCACATCCAGTCGCGGTAGTCGCGCTCGCCCTTGAACACGCGCTCGAAGTCGGCTTCCCACTGCCAGTGCTGCAGCCGCGCGCAATCCATCAGCATCGCGCTCGACGCGAAGTGCAGCGGGCGGCGGAAGTCGCCGTCCATCTGGCGCGCCATCACGGCGGCACCGCCCATGTCGCGCTCGAGCAGCGCGTTGATGTCGCCGACCGCGAAGATGTCGGGATCGATCAGCACCGCGCGGCCGGCGTAACCCATCTGCTCCGGCACGGCGAAGCGCAGCGGCGTGAACGACTGCAGGTCGTCGTTGCGCCACAGCACCTGCCGGCCTTCGCGCAAGTAGCGCCGGCCCTCGAAACGCGCGAAGGCGGCGAAGTCCGTCGTCTGGAGGATGCGCACATCGAAGCGCTCGGGCGCGGCGCTGCGGGTGCGCAAGGCATGCTGCGCCACCAGGGCGCCGACGATCTGCTTGGGGTTGGTGTGGATGAAGACGGCGTTGCGCATGACGCATTTTCACCGCTGGCGCGACTACCGCCGAAAGCCATCCGTCTCCGAATACCCGAACCGCGAGCGAGCGCCGGGCTACACTGCCGCCGCATGAAGGTAGTACATCTCCTACACGGCGCATATTTTCCGCAATCAATCCGAATGGATGACAACGTCCGAGTCGGTGCCGCATGGGGGAGTTCAGCGTGCATCTGCTAATGACCGGCAAGGGCGCCAGCGGCAGTTGGCAAATCCGGGGCGTTCAATTGGGACAGACGTTGCGGGCGGCCGTGGTCCCGAACGCCAAGGAGCTTGCACCCTACAACTTGGCAGTGATCGTGAAGCGGCAGACGCCCGATTTGCTGGAGAGATTGCATCAGTCCAACGTGCCGCTGATCTGGGATGTGGTCGACGCATGGCCTCAGCCCATTGGAAACGCATGGCAGAAAGAGCGGTGCTTGGAGTGGCTGGCCGGCGAAATGAAAACGATTCGGCCTGCCGGGATCGTCGCGGCGACGCGAGCGATGGCTCGTGACTGCGAGGGCTTTGGCGTGCCGGTGCTGGCGCTACCGCACCACGCGCGGCCGGGCCTGCGGCAGAACCCGATCCGGCCACTGAAAGTGCTGGGGTATGAAGGCGCGGAGAAGTACCTGGGGCGGTGGCTGCCGATCATCAAACGTCAGTGCGCGGCGCGCGGATTGCGGTTCGTCATCAATCCCACAGAGGTGGCGGACGTGGACGTACTGGTCGCGCTGCGTGACTGCGATGGCTATGCCCCAAGGAATTGGAAGAGCAATGTCAAGCTGGCCAACGCACAGGGAAGCGGGACGCCAGTGATCTGCAACCGCGAGGCAGGGTATCTTGAGACGGCATGCGGCGCCGAACAATGGGCCGACGACGAAGCTGAGTTCGCCGCGGCACTGGATGCGCTGGAGTCCTCCGAAGTGCGGCGCTCGGCTGCGCAAGTCTTACGCGCCGCTGCCCCCGACATCGACAGCGTCGCGGCTACTTACCTTGAATGGCTGCGGTCGAAGTTCCAAA
>CALRYR010000371.1:0-4869 GCA_943372425.1 Variovorax sp. YR752
CAGTCAGTACTTCGGGATTGATGCATTCCCCTATAACGGCAAGTCAGCGGCTGGTTGTAGGCCCAGCCCGATGCGCCGCCGAATTTTTCGGAAGGCCATCGGACGTTCCGTGCAATACCACCGGATTCGGTCAATGGCCAAAGCGCTCAAGGAATCATGTGCGCGGTCTGCCCCGCAGTCGCGAAGGCGTCCGAAAGATCCAGGTCGCAAACCCGGGGCCATTCAGGTCAAGGCCATCCTCCGGTGTTCAGGGCCAGAATCCCGTCTGCAGCAGCTTAAAATTCGCAGACTCTCCGCGAGCCCAACGCGCGCCTGCAGCGTGTCTCTTCGAAATCTCTAACACTAGATTTGGCGAAGTGGCCTGTTCACGGAACAGGTGTGAGGGGCGAGCGTCTCAAATTTTCTGGGCCGGTAACAAATCTGCCGAGCCCTCAACGCACCAGCAGGCACCCCACGGAATGGAAAAGGAAGTCGACCCCCACGTCCTCAAGATCATCGACGAGAAGCGTCTGTCGGGCCCGCGGCTCTCGCCGGTCGAGATCGTCGCCAAGATGGGGGTGTTCGACGCGCGGGACAAGCCCTTCGAATACGCTTGGCTCGCCACCGGCGACATCGTCATCGCCACCGTCTGGGCCGAATACATCAGCGTGGGCGCCGACGGCCGCTGGTTCATGCTCGAGTCGCTCGACACCCAGCGGCGTGCCGGCGGCGGTGCGCGCAACGCCAACCAGACACAGCGCGCCAAGGACCGGCTCGAACTGCTCAAGAAGACCTTCGACGCAGGGCAGGGCTTCCGCGCTGTGTTGCAGACCAACCGCATCGCGATCGCCGAGGTCGAAAGCAGCAAGAACTCCAAGGTGTCGACCCGCGTGCGGGACGATGACGAATGGCATGTGGCTGCGTGGGAGCCGGACCGCCAGTTCGCGGTGCTGGTGCGCGGCCCGCGTGGCTGGATGCCGACCGATGCCGAACTGCTGGCCGCTCGCGCACGCGGCAGCATGCCCAACGATGGAGATGCGGCGCCGGCGATGTCCGGAAAAACATCGCCAAACGAGGTCCATGCGGCGGCGCTCAACTACGTGATGAAGCACTTCAACGGCTATGGCTACAAGACCGAACCCGTTACCGGCCAGGGCCTGGGCTACGACCTCGAAGTGCTCGACAAAAAGGGCGCGACGCTGTTGAAGGTGGCGGTCAAGGGCACGTCGAGCACGGTGACGAAGATCAATCTGTCGGATGAAGAACGCGCAGGTTCTACGCGCGAGGCGCTGTGGCGGATGCTGGTCGTGTCGGATGCGCTGACCGCGTCGCCGACGCACAAGATCTACAAACCCACCGAGGTGACGAACGCGCCCGGTTTCGAGGCTTGACGCCGTGGCGTTACAGCTTCAAACCACAATCCGTGACAAACTGCAAAGCGCACAGCCCTAGGCCGATTGGCGGATGTTCTTCCCTGCCGATTGCGTCATACGATTCCGTCCATGTCTTCGCCTCATCCCGACACCTCCGAATTTGCTGCGCTGCTTGACTTCGTGGCGACCGGGGGCCGCGCGCGGGAGCAGTTGAAGCCCACGCAGAACGGCGAACAACTCGTGGCACAGATGCTGGCGCCCCGTGCGCGCGCGATGACGACCGCGCTGGTGGCCATCGCCAAGGCCGTGTTGGTGGGCCGCCCTCGCTGACTTCGAGGCGGCCTGGCGAGCGCTAAACGTTAGCGCGCCGGTGCGGGAATCGGCGTGACCGTCTCGCGGATCATGCCGCCGCCCAGCACGCTGCCTTCGGTCGACGACATGCCGGTTCCCTTCACCCGTGCTTCGCAGTCCGCACGGTCGCCCACGGGCTGCAGCTTGCAACGCTCGAGTGCGTTCCGGTCATAGGCGACCGGCGGCGCGCTGGTCAGGCCGTTGCGTCGCGCTTCTTCCTTGGCTGCACCGCGCTCGCGCAGGCAGGCAGAGCGTTCCTGCAGCACGCCGTCGCATGGGAGCGTCGTCGGGCCAGTGGGTGCTGGGCGCTGTGCGAAAGCGGCGGGTGCACTGACGAGCGCGCCAGCGGCACACAAGGCAAGGCCGAGGGTTCGGATCGAACGGATCATGGGAAGCACTCCTGTAGCGTTTGAAAATCATCACCGACGCCAGCCGTCACCGAAGCGACGACGCCCGGCCGGTATCGAAAGCGCGAGTATCGGAATCGCTGCCACAAGCCGTTGCGGGACACCAGGGCGAGATGCCGGTGTGCGCGCCGTCAATCGGTGTGGGACAGGTCTTTCATGTGGCCGGGCTTTCCGCCTCCGCTCGCCTCAATCGACGTCAGCCCGCGGCGATGCGCTGCGCAAGGTGCGCCAGCGCCTCGTCGACCTGGTCGACCAGAATGAGCGACAGGTCGCCCGGCTGCAGGCGTTCGAGCGCACGGTCGATGGCGATGAACTCGCCGCGGATCTCCTCGATGTGCCGGGTGCGCCGCGCGCCCTGCAGGCCCTGGCGCAGCAGCGCCATCACCTCGCCGTCGGCACGGCCGCGCTGGGCCGCGTCCTGGTAGAGGATCACGTCGTCGAAGGCCTCGCCGAGGATGGCGGTCTGGTCGCGGATGTCGCAGTCGCGTCGGTCGCCGGCACCGCTGATCACCACCGAGCGTTTCTGTGCCGGCAGCGTGTCGACCGCTGCCACCAGCGCCTTCATGGCGTCGGTGTTGTGGCCGTAGTCGGCGATCACGGTCGCGCCGCGGTACTCCATCATGTTGAAGCGGCCCGGCACGCCGGCCGCGTCGTTCTTGAAGCTGGAGAGTCCGCTGCGGATCGTGTCCCAGTCCAGTCCCACGGCCCAGGCCGCAGCGGTGGCCGCCATCACGTTCTCGACCTGGAAGGGCAGGCTGCCGTTGCGGGTGATCGGCACGTCGCGCAGTGGCACGCGCTCGCGCCACGAGCCTTCGGCGGCGATCAGCGCGTCGCGGTCGATGTAGACGGTGCGCTTGCCCTGCGCGCGGTGCGTGGCCATCACCGGGTGCTGGCGGTCGGCGGTGAAGAAGATCACGTGGCCGGGGCAGGTGGCCGCCATCGCCGCGACATTCGCGTCGGCGGCATTGAGCACCGCATAGCCGTGGTCTGCCACGTTGCGCACGATCACGCGCTTGAGCACCGCCAGGTCTTCGACCGTCGTGATGTAGTTCAGGCCCAGATGGTCGCCGCTGCCGATGTTGGTGACCACCGCCACCTGGCAGCGGTCGAAGCCCAGGCCTTCGCGCAGCACACCGCCGCGCGCCACCTCGAACACCGCGGCATCCACTTCGGGGTGCAGCAGCACGTTGCGCGCGCTCTTGGGGCCGCTGCAGTCGCCGCTGTCGGTCTGGCGGCCGTCGACCCACACGCCGTCGGTGTTGGTCATTCCGGTGCGCAGGCCGCTGGAAGCGAGGATGTGGTTGATCAGCCGTGCCGTCGTCGTCTTGCCGTTGGTGCCGGTGACCGCCACGACCGGGATGCGGCCGTCGTCGCCATGCGCATACAGCGTGTCCATCACCGCTTCGCCGACCGCGCGGCCGCGGCCGAAGGAGGGCGAGATGTGCATGCGCAGGCCGGGGGCGGCGTTGACTTCCACCACGCCGCCGTGCTGCTCCTCCAGTGGGCGCAGCACGTTCTCGCAGACCATGTCGACGCCGCAGATGTGCAGGCCGACCATCTGTGCCGCGTCGACCGCGCGCGCCGCGACTTCGGGGTGCACCGTGTCGGTGACGTCGGTGGCGGTGCCGCCGGTCGACAGGTTGGCGTTGTTGCGCAGTACCACGCGCTGGCCGCGCGCGGGCACGCTGTCGGGCGTGAGGCCTTGCGCCTCGAGTCGGCCGACGGCGATGTCGTCCAGCCGGATCTTGGTGAGCGAGGTGGCATGCCCTTCGCCGCGGCGCGGGTCGAGGTTGACCGTATCGACCAGCTGGCGCACCGTGCTCGCGCCGTCGCCGATGACCTGCGGCGGGTCGCGGCGGGCCGCGGCCACCAGCCGGTCGCCCACCACCAGCAGGCGGTAGTCGAAGCCCGGCAGGAATTTTTCGACCATCACTTCGCCGTAGGTCGCGGCGGAATCGAAGGCGGCGTTCAACTGCTCGCGCGTCACGATGTTGACCGTCACGCCCTTGCCCTGGTTGCCGTCCTGCGGCTTCACCACCACGGGCATTCCGATCTCCATGGCCGCGGCCCAGGCGTCGTCGGCGTCGCTCACCGGCCGGCCCAGCGGCACCGGCACGCCGGCGGCGTTGAGCAGCTGCTTGGTCAGTTCCTTGTCCTGCGCGATGGCTTCGGCGACGCCGCTGGTGCTGTCGACCTCGGCCGCCTGGATGCGACGTTGGCGCGAGCCCCAGCCGAACTGCACCAGGCTGCCGCGCGTGAGCCGGCGGTACGGAATGCCGCGTGCCACGGCCGCGTCGACGATCGAGCCGGTGCTCGGGCCAAGGCGCTCGGATTCGTCCAGGTCGCGCAGTTCGGCAATGGCGGCCTGTGCGTCGAAGGCGCCGTCGTTCAGCGCGGCGAGGATCAGCTCGGTCGCCAGCGCGACCGCACGACGGCCGACGGCCTCTTCGCAGTACTGCACCACGACCTGGTACACGCCGTCTTCCAGCGTGCGCGTGGTGCGCCCGAAGATCACGCTGCAGCCGCTCTGCGACTGCAGTGCGAGCGCAGCGTTCTCCAGCACGTGCGCCAGCGACAGCGGCTGGCCGAGCACCATCGGGTGCAGCTCGCCGATGGTTGGAAACAGCGCCCGCAGGCGCGCTTCGAAACCGGGCAACTGCTCGATGGCGTTCTCGTGGCCCTGGCAGGCGACGACCGCCTCGATGGCAGTGTGGCGGCTCCAGAGATTGGGCCCGCGCAGGGCGCGGATGCGGGTGACT
>CALRYR010000372.1:0-4864 GCA_943372425.1 Variovorax sp. YR752
GATGCACAGCTCGCCGGGCACGCCGATCGGGCACAGCTGGCCGTCGGCGTCGCGCACCTGGATGTCGGTGTTGTCGATGGGCCGACCGATCGAGATGCCGGCACGCGGCGTGTGCACGCGCCACACGCTCGACCACACCGTGGTCTCCGTCGGCCCGTACATGTTCCAGAGTTCGACACCGCTGTCGAGCAGCCGCTCGGCCAGCGCGGCGGGCAGCGCTTCGCCGCCGATCAGCGCCTTGAACTGCGGCACGCCCTCGGGCCGGCGCCAGCCCGCGTCGAGCAGCATGCGCCAGAGCGTCGGCGTGGCCTGCATGACGGTGGCGCGCTCGCGCGAGACCAGGTCGCGCAGCGCATGCGGGTCTTGCACCTGCGCTGCGTCGGCCAGCACGACGCGTGCGCCGACGGCCAGCGGCAGCAGCAGCTCGAGCACCGCGATGTCGAAGGACAGCGTGGTGACGGCCACCAGCCGGTCGTCCGCCGCCAAGCCCGGCGTGTGCGCCATGCTGGCAAGGAAGTTGAGCACCGCACGGTGCGGCACGGCCACGCCCTTGGGGCGGCCGGTCGAGCCCGAGGTGTAGATGAGGTAGGCCGGGTCCATCGGGCCGGCGTCCCGTGACGCGTCTGGTGCGAGCGCCTCGCCCTGGCCGGGCGCCAGGTCGGCATGGATGTCCAGCGGCAGCACGGGCACACCGGCCGCGGCCAGCCAGTCGGCCTGCACCCCGCGTGTGACGAGCGCCGACAGGCCGGCGTCCTCGGCCATGAACTGCAGGCGCTCTGCCGGGAAGCCCGGGTCGAGCGGCACGTACGCGGCACCCGACTTGAGCACCCCCAGCAGCGCCACCAGCAGGCCGGCATCGCGCGCAACGCCCAGGCCCACGCGGTGGCCGCGGCCGATACCGCGGGCGCGCAGCGTGCGCGCGAGGGCGTTGGCGCGGGCTTCGAGTTCGCCGAACGAGAGCGTGGTGCCTCGCGCGTCGACCACCGCCACCGCGTCGTCGCGGACCGCGCGGGCATCGCGCAGGTGGCGATGCACCGTCTGCGCCACGGGCAGCGGGCGCCGCGTGGCGTTCCAGCCCTCGCGCAGCAAGGCCTGCTGCGCGGGCGAGACGACCGGGACCTGCGACAGCGGCATCGACGGCGCCGCGAGCAGCCGCTCGAGCAACGCAAGGTAGTTCTCGAGCAGCCGCTCGGCGGTGCCGCGCGCGTAGAGGTCCGTCGAGTACTCAAGGTGGATCTGCTGCGAAAGCTCGGTGTCCACGTGCACGGACAGATCGAACTGCGCGCTGCAGCGGTCGATGGCGAACTCCTCGACCTCGAGGCCGGGCTGGTCGAGCCGGCCCAGGGGCGCGTTCAGCACGTTGAAGAGCACGCGCACCAGCCCCTCGGGATGGGTCGTCCGGTCGGCGTCGAGCGCACCGACCAGTTCGTCGAAGGGCGTGTCCTGGTGCGCATAGGCCTGCAGCGCCGTGTCGCGGACGCGTGCCACCAGCGCATCGAAGTTCGGGTCGCCGCCGAGGTCGGTGCGCATGACCAGCGTGTTGACGAGCGTGCCGACGAGCCGTTCGGACGCGAGGCGCTGCCGGTTCGCGACCGGCGTGCCGACCGCGATGTCGACGCTCCCGGTCTGCCGCTTGAGCATCTGCTTGAACACGGCCAGCATCACGATGAAGGGAGTGACGGACGCGCGCACGCAGTAGTCGCGCAAAGACTCGCGCAGGGCCACGGGCAGCAGCGCCGAGATGCGCACGCCGCGGAACGACGGCCGCGCGGGGCGGGGGAAGTCGGTCGGCAGATCGAGCGGCGCGAGGCCGGCGAGCCGATGGCGCCAGTAGTCCATCTGCGGGCGGCGCTCGGCCACGGCGGCCGGGCTGCGCTGCCACGCGGCAAAGTCGGCGTAGCCAATGGCGATCGGCTCCAGGCGCGGCGCCTGGCCCGACTGCCACGCCGTGTAGGCCTCGAGCATCTCGCGCACGACCAGCGCATAGGCCCAGTTGTCGGTCACGGTGTGATGCATCACCCACATCAGCACATGGTCGCGCGCATTGAAGCGAACCAGCGTCAGCCGGTGCAGCGGCGCCTGCGCCAGGTCGAAGGGCCGCGACAGCCGCTCGCCCAGCACGGCGCGTGCGCGGCCCAGCCGGTCGGCGTGCGCCCCGAGATCGATGTGCTCGATGCGCGCGGGCGCCGTCGGCACGATGCACTGCTTCGGCTCCGCGCCGTCCAGCACCAGGGCCGTCCGCAGCCCCTCGTGGCGCTCGACCATGAGGTCGACCGCGCGCTGCAGCAGGCCGACGTCGAGCGCCCCGCGCAGCCGCAGCGCGACCGCCACGTTGTAGGCGGACGAAGCCGGGTCGAACTGCTGGACGACCCACATGCGCCGCTGCGACAGCGAGGCCGGGAGCAGGCCCTGGCGCGAGATGCGCGGGATGGGCGACAGGGGCGGGCGATGCAGCGCCGTGCCGGCGGCGGCGCGGTCCCGCACGCGGCCCACATGCGCCGCCAGCGCAGACACGGTGAGGTGCTGGAAGAGATCCTCCAGCGGCAGATCCACACCCAGCTCCAGCGCGATGCGCGACGCCACCTGCGTCAGGCGCAGCGAGGTGCCGCCCAGGGCGAAGAAACTGTCGTGCACACCGAAGGCGTCGGTGCCGAGCACCTGGCACCAGATGCGCCACAGCGCCTGTTCGTCGCCGTCGCGCGGCATCGCGCGCGGTGCACGCGTGGCCCCCGGAGCAATGTGGGCAACGGCAGCGGTCCACGCGCCATCGTCCGCACCGCGCACCTCGGCCTGCACATCAAGCAGGCCGTCGAGGTAGCGCTGACGGGCGCGCTGGCGCTGGATCTTCCCGCTGGAACTGCGCGGCATCACGCCAGCGCGTACCAGCACCACGGCATGCACGGCCAGCCCGTGCGCTTCACCGATCGCGCGGCGCACGGCCATGGCGGTCGCGCCCGCATCGGCCGTGCCGGCGCGGCGGTCGAGTTCGAGGGCCAGCACCAGCGCTTCGCCGTCCGCGGTGTCGACGGTGAAGGCTGCGCCGTAGCCACGCCGCAGCGCCGCATGCGCATGCTCCGCCGTCCACTCCAGGTCCTGCGGGTAGTGGTTGGCGCCGTGGACGATGACCAGGTCCTTCAGCCGCCCGGTGACGAAGAGTTCGCCCTGGTGCAGGAAGCCGAGATCGCCGGTGCGCAGGAAGGGGCCGCGACCATCCGGCAGGTGCGCGCCGAAGGTCGCTTCCGACAGTTCGGCCTGGCGCCAGTAGCCGTGGCCCACGGCGGGCGAGCGGACCCAGATCTCGCCGACGTGTGCCGGTGCGGCCGCCACGGGCCGGGCGGCAGCGTTGTCGACGATCACGACCTCGGTGTCGGCGATCGGCTGCCCGCAGCTGACCAGCCGCAGCGACGCGGGCTCCACGGGACCCGTGCCGTCCGCCGATGGCCGCACGCGGCCGGCCTGCAGCGCCTTGGCGTCCAGGGCCAGCACCGACGCCGGGTGGTCGGGCGACGAGGCACTCACGCCCAGCACCGCCTCGGCCATGCCGTAGGTCGGCACGAACGCGCCGGGCCGCATGCCGGCCGCGCCGCAGGCGGCCACGAAGCGCGCCACCGTGTCGGCGCGCAGCGGCTCGGCGCCGCAGCTCAGGGAAATCAGCGACGACAGGTCGCCTTCGGGCACCCGGCCGTCCAGCGCGCGCAGGCACGCCGCATAGGCGAACTCGGGCGCGCCGGAATGGGTGATGCGCAGCGCCGACATCGCCTCCAGCCAGCGCAGCGGCCGGCGGAGGAAAGTCAGCGGCGACATCAGCCAGCTGGTGGCGCCGACGCACACCGGCAGCAGGCTGCCCTGCACCAGCCCGTAGTCGTGGAAATGCGGCAGCCAGGTCAGCACGCGGCTGTTGCCGTCGATGCGCCAGGCCTGGTTCATCGCGCGGATGTTCGCGATCACGTTCGCCTGGGTGAGCCGCACGCCGCGCGGGGTGCGGGTGGAGCCGGAGGTGTACTGCAGGTAGGCGAGCGTGCCCGAATCAGGCACCGGGTCGCGCGACCGCATCGCAGGCGGCTCGGTCGACATGGCCACGGCGCGCAGCTCGGTCATCGACATCCAGCGGGCCGCGGCGAACATCGCAGGTTCGAACACCGTGCGGGCGCTGTCCAGCAACGATTCGGACGTCAGCACCAGGGCGGCCTGGGCGTCCTCGACGATCCCGCGCAGCCTGGGGCCGCTGTGCAGCAGCCGCGCGGCATCGGGCGCCGGAACAGGCACCGCGACCCGGCCCGACAGCAGGCACGCCCAGAACGCGCGGACGAAGTCCAGGCCGGGCGGCAGGGCCAGCAGGACGCGGGCCCCGAAAGGCGCCAGACGTGCGAGTTTGAGCGACAACGCGCTGCATTCCTGGTGCAACGCGCGGTAACTCAGTGCTTCTACGACAGAGAGATCGTCACGGAGGAACGCGAAGGCTGTCTTGTCGGCACCCTGTTCACACTGCTCACGAAAGATATCTTGGAGTTTTTCTGAATACACAATGATTACATTGTGACGTGATACAGCTGACCTTTGTCATCCAAGGTCGGCCAAAATGAGAACTAAAGCTCACAAGCCGCAGCCGGCCAGCACCTACAACGGCGGCTCGGCCCGTTGTTCGCGCAGCAGCGCCTCCACGGCCCGAGCCCGCGTGTCGATGATCGAGGCCTCGTAATGGTCGACCTTGCCGCCGCTGCCTCGTGCGGCGATCTCCTGGGCGGCCTTGAAGCGGTCGCGGGCGCCCGCGTAGTCGAGCACGGCGACGTTCGCCTCGGCGTCGGCGCGGATGGCGCGAAGCGGGTCGTTCTGTGCGCCGTACAGGCTCGACAGCATCCGCCAG
>CALRYR010000373.1:0-4847 GCA_943372425.1 Variovorax sp. YR752
GGCGGATGTCTCGGCCATTCGGCCGCTGTCCAGCCCCAGTTCCTACCGGCAGGAACTGGGCATCGCCGACGGCGCGGTGGTCGCGCTGTACTCGGGCAACATGGGGGCCAAGCAGGGCCTGGAACTGCTCGCCGACCTGGCGCTGCAGACACGCGACGCCGCGAACATCGTTTACGTTTTCTGTGGCAGCGGCTCCGGGCGAGACGGACTGATGGCTCGCTGCGCCGGTCTGGGCAACGTGCGCTTCCTCGACCTCCAGCCGGTCGATCGACTGGGTGAACTGCTGGGCCTGGCCGATGTGCACCTGCTGCCGCAGCGTGCCGATGCCGCCGATCTCGTGATGCCCTCGAAACTCACCGGCATGCTCAGCAGCGGCCGGCCGGTGGTTGCCGGCGCACGCGCCGACACGGAGTTGGGGCGGGTGGTTTCGCAGTGCGGCCGCATCGTGCCGCCGGACGATGCAGCCGGTTTTGCGGCCGCTCTGCTGTCGCTGGCCAGCGATGCGGCATTGCGTCGCTCGCTGGGCGAGCAGGCCCGGCGCTTCGCCGAGGAACATTTCGCGCGCGACGCCGTGCTGGAGCGCTTCGAACGCGATCTGGAAGCGTGCATCCGGCAGCGGCCGCGCTGACACCTTCTGAACTGGATGCACCATGAAAAAAGACCGCCGAGGCGGTCTTTTTCTTGAGCATCACACGGTCTGTGGCAGCCAGGACCGCGCGGCCCCGGCGCTCGCTCACTGCTCGTCCGGAAGGATGCTTTCGTAGTTGTAGTTCGTGTAGCGGTAGCGGCCATACTTGTAGGCGCTGTAGGCCCGCTTGTCGACGTTCATGGCGTTGAGGAGCACGCCGGTGGCCGCGCGGCCACCCAGCGCCAGGCGACGCACGCTTTCCTTGAGTTCGCCCATGGTCGACTGATCGGCACGCGCCACCAGCAGCACCGTGCCTGCATGTGCAGCCACGGTCATGGTGTCGGCCGCCACCAGCACCGGCGGCGTGTCGACCACCACCAGGTCGTACAGCTCGGACAGGCGCTCGAGCGTCGTCTTGAACGATTCGGACACCAGCAGTTCGGACGGATTCGGCGGCAGTTGGCCGGTCGCCAGGAAGTCGAGATCGGGCACGACCTGGCGATGCACGGTCTGCTGCACGGTCAGGCTGCCGGCGATGAGTTCCGACAGGCCGCCATGACGCTGCAGCCCGAAATACTGGTGCGCATGGCCGCGCCGCAGATCGGCGTCGATCAACAACGTGCGCTTGCCAGCCGCAGCCATCAGCGCAGCAAAATTGGCGGACACAAAGCTCTTGCCGAGGCCCGGCGTCGCACCGGTGATCAGCACCCGGTTGTTGGGCGATTCGAGCATCGCGAACTGCATCGCGGTGCGCAGGCTGCGCAGGCTTTCGACGGCCGGATCGTCCGGGTGCTCGATGGCGAGCAGCCGCACACCTGTCGCACCGGTCAGGCGGCGCTTGGCGATGGCGCCTTGTGCACCGCTCACGGGGATCGTCGAGAAGACCGGCAGGCCGGTGTGCGTCTCGACCTCGTGCGGATCGCGAATGCGCTGTTCGATGAAGGCGTTGCGCAGGAAGGCGACCACGATGCCCAGGAACAGGCCGAGCGCCAGCGCGGCACCGACAATGACCTTGCGGTTGGGCTTGACCGGCAACTCAGGCACGACGGCCTCGTCCAGCACGCGCACATTGCCGACCTTGCCTTCCTTGACCAGGCGCAACTGCAGCGCGTTGTTCAGCAGCGACTGGTACAGCTCGGTGTTGACCTTCACGTCGCGTTCCATGCGGACGGCTTCCTGCTGGATCGCGGGCAGGCCCTTGATACGCGTCTGGATATTGCCGATCTCGCGCTGCAGCGCGGCGATCTGCGTATCGAGCGTCTGCACCGACGGATGTGCGGCCGTGAAGCGGCTTTCGAGTTCACGGCGGCGCTGTTGCGCTTCCAGCAGGCGGGTCTGGCGGTCGACAGATTCGGTCAGGACAGCGGTGGCTTCCTCGTTGAACGCGACAGTGGCCTTCTGGTTGCGGAACCGGTTGTAGACCTCTTCCGAGGCCTCCAGCTGGCGCTTGAACTGCGGCAGCTGGACGTCCAGGAAAGCCAGGGTCTTCTGCGCTTCGGCCGCCTTGCGTTCGATGTTCTGGCGAACGTACTGCGCCCCAACCGCATTGAGCACCCGCGTCGTCTTGTAGGGATCCACACCCATCATGGAGACGGCAATGATCCCGGAGGTCTTGCCACGCTCTTCCAGTTTGAGCTCGGCCTGCACCTCGCCGACAGTCTGCGGCTTGGCCGCACGCCGCAGGTCGTATTCGGCACCCGGCTTGCCCGCCAGCTGGTCGACCTGCAACGTGATCGGGCCTTCGTCCGTCTGGGCGTTGAGCAGCGTGCCCACCGTGCCGGTGAGGGGCGCCGGCAAACGCGGGTGCTCGATCGTGTACTGGCCGCCACCCTTGGCCGTTACCCGGAATGGCGTGCCTTCGAGCGGCGCGGGCACGTCGAACTGCGACACGACGATCCGCTCGGTACCCGAAACATAGCCGTTGAACCCCAGGAAGCCGGGATCAGACAGCCCATTGGAATTTCGCGCCATCCATCCGCCGATGTAGGGGATGTAGCGTGGACTGCTGGAGATGTAGAGCTTCGTCGCCTCCACCGCCGGCGCCACCACCATGCGCGAGCGGATGATTTCCATCTCGGCGGTGGTCGGCGTGCGCACGTCGAACAACCCAGAGGCCTCGCCCAGCGGGCCCTTGTTCTCGCCGCCTTGCTGTTCCTCGACCTGGATCAACACTTCCGGCTGATACACCGGCCGCTCCAGCAGCGCATACGCCGTGCCGAGTGCGAGCGTCACCAGCGTGATGAGGAGGATCAGCCACTTCTGTGCCAGGAGCACATCGATGTAGTGGCCGATGTCGAGATCGCTGTCGTCGTCCACGGCATTGGACGAAGCTGCGCTGGTGGAATGGGGAAATGTGGAATTCATCAGCTGGACACTCTTGAAATGCGTTGGACCCACTGCTGCACGCCGTTCTCGATCAGCGCGAAGGATGTGCGAAAGGCGCTGTCACCGGCGCGGTACGGATCGGGCACGTCCTGGCCGGAGCGCTCGCACAGGCGAAAGACACGGCCGAGGGCGAAGGGGTAGCGTTGTTCAATCTCGCGGCGCTGCCCGCCGTCCATCACCAGGATGAGATCGGCGCGCCGGCACATGTCGCTCTGCAACTGCTGGGCGCGGTGCGCGTCGATGCTCAGGCCGCGCTCCTTCATGAGCGCACAGGCGATCGGATCGGCGCCCTGGCCGACCAGTGCACCCAGGCCGGCCGAAGCAACCTGGCGATCGGGCAAAGCCGCTTTCACCAGGCCTTCGGCCATGGGACTGCGGCAGATGTTTCCGATGCACACGATCAGGATGTTCCGGATGGACACGACGGCTCAGTTCCCGAGCGGACGGTTGAGGTCACGCACGGACGTGGCGGTGGTCGTCGACGGGAGGATCAGGCTGATCACGCGGTTCCAGCGCACCAGCGGCACCGGATCGACGAAGACCACGTCCTTGGGGCGCAGCGCGAACTGATCGGCCAGCGCCAGCGCCATCGGCGTCTTCGCATCCAGATGGAACAGCGACTGGCCGCCCTGGGGTTCGTTGCGGACCACATAGATCTGGCGCGGGTTCGCCTGGCTCAGGTTCACGCCGCCGACCTCGCTCAACGCATCGTTGAGGCTCAGACGACCGTTGCGCATGGTGACGGCCGCCTGCTGCGACACTTCGCCCATTACCGTCACCTTGCGTTCGTCACGGCCACGCACCATCACCAGATCGCCGTTCTTCAGGGGAATGCGCGTCGGGTCGATGCCGGCATCGTTCAGGGCCACGAGATCCAGCGTTGTCGTCTTTCCGTCCCGCGTGAGCGTCACGAAGGAGCGATCGCCATTGACCGTTAGCCCGCCCGCCCGGTTGAGCGCTTCGGCGAGGGTCATGGGGATGTCGGTGAACACCATCAGGCCCGGCGTGCGCACTTCACCTTCGAGGTAAGCGCGCTTGCTGCGGAAAGCCGTCACGCGCACGCTGAGCTGCGGCTCCTTGAAGACGCGGGACAGACGGCGGACCAGCACGTCTTCCAGCTCCTGCACCGTCATGCCGGCGGCCGTGACCGGACCGGCATAAGGGAAGGTCAGCTGGCCGGTGTTCGACACGATGAAACCCGGTGCCGGCGAAACGCTCGAGGCATCTGCCACGGTCGTCGCCGGGGTCGCGCTGAACGCGATCTCCGGATGGTCGTAGACCACGATGCCCACCACGTCGCCGGGGCCGATGCGGTATTGCTCCGCCACACCGACCAGTGCCCGCACTTCCGGCGACACGGCGCGAACGAAATTGGCGTTCTGCGCCTGGATCAGCGCAGGCGTGATCGCGGTCAGTGCACCGGGCGGTGGCGGATCCTCGTTCGGTGCTGAGTAACCGGCGGGCGACACCGCCTTTTCGGCGTCATCGCTGGCCGAACTGAAGCCCGGCGCCAACGGGGCACAGCCCTGCAGCAGGATTGCTGCAGACGTGAACAGGGCGGCATGTACTAAGAAACTTTTCAAACCGGGCTCCGCATTGACCAAAATGAATACTTTTGGAAACAGTTGGTACTGTACCTCAGCTCCGGCGCCAGGATTCAATTGTTTCCCGGCGTACATCTTTTGACCGGGGGGTCAACTCGTGAAAAAAGTCACAGTGCTCGACGTTCTGAACAGCATCGACCCGCTCATTGCGAGGGGTCGACCTTCGAAATCCGGACGAATCAGCGATCGTCGGCTTGTGCGGCGCGCTTCCAGGCGGCCGTGGCCTGAAG
>CALRYR010000374.1:0-4840 GCA_943372425.1 Variovorax sp. YR752
CACGACCACCGTGGGCAACGACGCGGCCGTGCTGCCAGCACTGCGGGCTTCGGGCGCCGGCGCACTGCGCTGCAGCCCGTAGACGCTGCCGCTGCGCGTGGCCTGCAGGCCGCTGCCCGCCAGTGCCGCGGACAGGCCCTCGTTCACGGTGAAACGGCCGCGCACGCCGGGGCTCGAGAGGCCGGCCGTCAGCGACGCGTCGGTCGACAGCAGGATGCCGGCCTGCCCCGCGAACTGGCTCAGCACCGTGCCCAGCGGGCCGGGTGCGATGGCGTAGTCACGCGCGGTTTCGGCGCCAGCGCCCTGCGCCATCGCGGGTGCGGCGTGGGTCGCGATGACAACGGGAAAGGCGGCGAGCGCGGCCTGCAGCGCGCGCGCAAGCAGGCGGGGGGCGAAGAAGGAATCCGATCGGGTCTGGAATGCGGGCATGGCGGCTTTCGGGCGAAACAGGAGGGTGATATCTGTTCTGCCAATCGACGCGTCCGAAAGGGAACCTGCAGCTGCAAAGAAATTGGCGCTTGGCGCCTGGCGTGTCAAGGGCTTGCGTGTGCCGGGCGCGCGCCCACCATCGTCCACCACGGCATGGGCCGGTGCACCTTGACCGGCAATGTGGCCTGCAGCGCATCGAGGATGCGGTCGGTGTCGGCCAGGGGATACGCGCCGACGATGCGCAGCCCGGCCACCTCCGGCGCGCAACCCAGATAACCGGGGCGATAGCGGCCGAGCTCGGCGATGAAGTCGCCCAGACGCATGCCGTCGGCGACCAGCATGCCGCGGGTCCACGCGTCGTCGTCGACGGCCACCGGCGCGGGTGCGTCGACACGGTCTGCGAAAACGCGGGCCTGCTGGCCGGCGCTCAAGGTGCGCGGCGGGCCGCCGTCGGCCGGACGCGCTTCGACGGCGCCGTCGAACACCGCCAGCCGCACCGCACCGTCTTCCTGCCGAACGGAGAAGCGCGTGCCCAATGCGGTCAGGCGGCCCTGCGGCACGTCGACCACCAACGGGCGCGCGGCGAAGGCCGCGTCGTGTCCGCTGGTGACCAGCAGCTCGCCCGCGTGCAGCACGATGCGGCGCAGGGTTGGCGAGAAATCGATGTCCACCGCCGTCGCCGTGTTGAGCCACAGCTGGCTGCCGTCGGCCAGCACGATCTCGCGCCGTTCGCCGGTGCCCGTTCGATGGGCCGCGACCCAGCCGCGCCGCGGCACATGGCCGGCCACGAGCCAGCCTGCCAGGCCGGCGACCGGCACCAGGGCCAGCGCACGCAATGCGGCGCGGCGCCGGCCGTCGACGGCGCGGCGGTCCAGTGCCTGGCGTGCGGGCAGCCCGGCCAGCCCGGCGAACTCACCGGCCACCGCCTCGACCCGCTGCCACGCCGCGCGCTGCTGCGGGCCGGTGTCGAGCCAGCGCCGCCATTGCGCGCGCTCCGCATCGCTGGTCGCGCCACTCTGGAGCACGGCGAACCAGGTGGCCGCCTGCTGCAGATCCTCGAAGGCCGGCGCGGGTGTGGGCGTGGCCGGGGCGACGGCAGTGGTCCTCATGGCTGCGCCAGCAGCAGGCACTGCAGCATCGCCTGCGCCATGTACTTCTTCACCATGCGCTCGGACACGCCGAGCTGCACCGCGATCTCGGCGTAGGTCATGCCGTCGAGCTGCGACAGCAGGAAGGCGGTGCGCGCCTTGGGGTTGAGCCGGTCGAGCATGGCGTCGATGCGGCACAGCGTCTCGAACGCCAGCAGACGCGCTTCGGGCGACGGCGACAGCGCTTCGGGCATGGCGGCGAGCGATTCGAGCCAGGCCCGCTCGATGTCCTGCCGCCGCCAGTGGTTCACCACCACCCCGTGCGCCAGCGTGCGCAGGAAGGCGCGCGGCTCGTCGATGGCATGCGCCTCGCGCGACACCATCAAGCGCACGAAGGTGTCGTGCGCCAGGTCGGCCGCACACGACGCCCCACCCAGGCGCCGCCGGAACCAGCCGAGCAGCCAGCCATGGTGGGTGCGGTAGATGGCTTCGATGGACGTCGACGCAGCGGAGTGGGAGGTGGCAGACACGGCGAGAACCGCCACCGGCGGCGATCAAATAAGAATGGTTCGCATTCTATGCGGGAGCACCCGCCACCGCGCCTTGTGAGGCGCGTTCAGAAATCTTCGTCCGATGCCGCGTCGTCGGGCATCGCATCGTCTACCGGCCCGATCAGCGGGTCCTCGCACAGCGCCAGCAGCGCATCGCACCCGGCCTTGAGCGCGTCGGCGTAGGTGTCATGCAGCACCGCGCCTTCGACCAGCGACTCGAACTCGGCGAAGTGGTCGGGTGATTCGAGGATGCGCCAGGCGTAGTCGCCGCTGTCGTGCTGATCGACGGTGAGTGCGAGCGAGAGGAGTCGGCGTGCCATGGCCGGCATTGTGGGCGCCGCATATGACGGCTCCGCACATCTGTGGGTTGGCGGCAACGGCCCGCTCAGTGCGCGGCGATCAGGTCGCGGATGTCCTGCGCATAGGCCTGCAGCCGACGCACGGCCTGCTCCCTCTGCGCGGGGCGCGTGGCGTTGTGCAGGCGGGCGATGTTGCTGCAGCTTTCCTGCAGCAGGGCCTGTTGGTAGTCGCGCCACGGGCCGGGCGGCGGCTGCGCGATGCGCTGGGCATAGGCCACCAGCGCAGCCTGCACATCCGCAGGACGCGCGCCGCTGTTGGCGAAGCGGCGCATCAGCGTCAACGATTCGCGCTGGCGCTGGCGCCGCTCGGCGTCGACGCGCTTCGGGTCGAAGATCGAACGGTCGGCCATCTGGCGCAGCAGCGTGCGCTGGGCCTCGTCCAGCGTGCCGTAGAAGTCTTCGCTGCGTTCGAGGAAGGTGTCGTAGCGCTTGCGGTGCTGCCGCTCGACGCTGCGCTCCAGCCAGTCGCTCGCGTACTCGGCGTTGTTCTTCGCGTACTTGCCCTCGATGTGCTGCAACTGCGCATCGCCCAGGCCCAGGGCGAGTTCGGCGCCCGGGCCAGCCGCGTCGACGGCCGTCGCGAGCAGGCTGTCGCGCACCTCATCGCTGGCCGCGCAGACCTGCGCCGGGGTCACGTCGGTCACTGCCAGGCGCTCGGCCTTCTCGACCAACGCCAGCAGCTTCGGCAGTTCGGTGCGGCGGTGGCGTTCGAGCAGTTGCGCGAGCTGCTCCTTCACCCTGGGCGACTGCGCGCCGTTGAAGTCGACGTAGCTGTCGAGCCACCAAAACCCGAACTCCGGCAGGTTGTTGTAGGCCAGCTTGACGGCGCTGCAGCCGACCAGCGCGGCGCCGAGCACCAGCGCGCAACCGAGCCTGGCCAACTTGGCAGTGCCGATGAAGGGCAGTCGCATTCGGATCCCGGTGGACATAGGTGATGGATCGACCAAGTATCCACGCAGGTGGGGCTTGGTGGCCTGTAGGCCGCGCGCGCTTTCGGCTGCCGTCTGACAGCAGGGACGCTAAATGAACGCGAACGCGCTGCCGCGGTTGTCCAACGCGGCCAGCACGCTCATGCCGGTGATCTGCGAGGTCTTGGGGTTGGACGCGGCGCTGGCACCGGCAACCTTCACGGTGAGCGTCGACGACGGCCCCGCCGCCTCGATGAGGCCCGCGTTGCCGGTCGCCGCCGGGTCGGCGACGAGCTCGACCACCGTCTTCTGCAGCCCCAGGCCGGCCAGCGCGACGACGGCGGCCAGGTTGGCGTTCTTCGGGTAGAGCCGCGCGGCATCGGCGGCCGTGCCGGAGAAGATGACGGTGCGCGCGGTCAGCGCATCGAGGTCGAAGGGGCCGTCGGCGGCCGTGTCCTTCCATGACGCGGGCGGTTTGGTCGACGTGTACTTCACCGAAGACAGCCCCGCGCGACGCAACGCCAGCAGGCCGTCGAGCCCGGCGATCGCTCCGATGGGCAACAGCAGGCGGCTGCCGCCCTGCACTGCGGCCTGTTCGAGACGCTCACGAAAGGCGTCGTCGGCCAGGCTGCCGACGGAGATCAGCGCAAGGTCGATGCCGGCCCCGAGGATGCGTTCGCCGTGCGAGATCACTGCGCCGTGCCCCGCCGCTTCGACCGCGAGTTGCAGGTCGGCCGCCAGGAAGTCGGCGATGTCGGTGCACACGGCGACACCGGGCGGCACGACGCGCAGCGCGTCGTCGCGCTGGTGCGCGCGCACGAGCAGCGCGGCGAGCGTGTGGCCGCGCACCGGCGTCGCCGACCAGGCGTCGACCACCGAGCGGCCGATCGCGCCGAAGCCGATGAGGCCGACGCGTGTGGAGAGGTTGGAGCGAGTCATGGGGCGCAGAAGAAGCAGGCTACAGCACCTTCACGGCGCGCCCGATGAATTGGATCGGCCCAGTCGGCCGGTCGAGCGGCGAACCGTTGGCCGGCTCCAGCGTCAGCTCGAAGAGCTGGTTCGGCTCCAGCGGCGGCAGCTTCTCGATCGGCACCCGCAGCGCGCGGCCCGGCTCCACCAGGCCCAGCGACACCGGCCCGCGCCAGCTGTCGGCCTTGGTCCAGAACTGCAGCGACTTGTCGGCCGGTACGGCGACCGTACCCAGAGGGATGAGGCTCAGCTGTTCCCGGGAGCTGCCGCTGGTCTGCACCACCCAGCCGGGCGCCTTGTCCTGCGGCGCGACCAGCACGACCAGGTACTGCGGCGTGGCCGGCGTCTGGATGCGCACCACCAGCACGGCAGCGAGGATGGCGGCCGCCGCGAAGCCGGTGCCGGCCAGGCCGCGCCAGAGGTTCAGGTTGTTCCACCAGGTCTGGACGCCCGACGCGGCGCGCCGCACGCTCTCTGCCGCCGCCGCGGCCTGCGGCGCCACGCTGCGCTCGATGCGCGGCCAGAGCGCGGCCGAC
>CALRYR010000375.1:0-4835 GCA_943372425.1 Variovorax sp. YR752
CGACTTGGCGGCAGCACCGGCCTCGGTGCGCGGCGGCCAGCAGCTCAAGCTCAGCTACAAGGGTGGCGAGAAGACGGTGATCGTCCCGCGCGATACGCCAGTGGTCACCTTCAAGCCGGCCACCGACGCGCTGCTGGTGCCGGGCGCCAAGGTGCTCGTCAACGCGCAGGAGCGCAATGGCACGCCGACCGCGTTGCGCGTGATTGCGGGCCGCAACGGCTTCACGCCGCCGATGTGAGCCCCCGCGCCCTCCCGACCCGGGGGCGCTCGCTAAAATCGTCGGCTTTGCGTAGCCGCCGCGCCGTGAGCGCCTCGCGCTCACCGTTCTTCGCGCGCCCCGCGTTCACGCCATGACCTTCGAATCCGAAACCCGCCGCCGTCGCACCTTCGCGATCATTTCCCACCCGGACGCCGGCAAGACCACGCTCACCGAGAAGCTGCTGCTGTTCTCCGGCGCGATCCAGATCGCCGGCTCGGTGAAGGCGCGCAAGGCCTCGCGGCATGCCACTTCGGACTGGATGGAAATCGAGAAGCAGCGCGGCATCTCGGTAGCGTCTTCGGTCATGCAGATGCTGTACCGCGACCACGTGATCAACCTGCTCGACACGCCCGGCCACAAGGACTTCTCGGAAGACACCTACCGGGTGCTGACCGCCGTCGACTCGGCGCTGATGGTGATCGATGCCGCCAACGGCGTCGAAGCGCAGACGCGCCGCCTGATCGAGGTCTGCCGCCAGCGCGACACGCCCATCATCACCTTCGTCAACAAGATGGACCGCGAAGTGCGCGAGCCGCTCGACATCCTCGACGAGGTGGAACGCGAGCTCGGCATGCCCTGCGTGCCGATGACCTGGCCGGTCGGCCAGGGCAAGAGCTTCCGCGGGATCATGAACCTGCGCACGCAGGCGATGACGGTGTTCGAGTCGGGCAAGGAACGCCTGTCGGACGACTTCGAAACCATCCCCCTGAGCGATCGCGACACGCTGACGAAGCGCTTCGGTGCCGACTTCGAATCGGCCATGGACAGCATGGAACTCGCCACCGGCGCGTCGCCCACCTGGGACCATGCGGCCTTCCTCGCCGGCAAGCAGACGCCGGTGTTCTTCGGCTCCGGCGTGAACAACTTCGGCGTGATGGAAGTGCTCGACGCATTGGTGGACCTGGCGCCGCCACCGCAATCACGCACCAGCACCACGCTGGTCAACCGCCAGCCGGTGGTCAAGGAGATCCAGCCCGCGGACAAGGACTTCGCCGGCGTGGTCTTCAAGGTGCAGGCCAACATGGACGCCAACCACCGCGACCGCATCGCCTTCGTGCGCATGGCCTCGGGCAAGTACACCCCTGGCATGAAGCTCAAGGTGCAGCGCACGTCGAAGGAATTGCGCCCCACCAGCGTCGTGACCTTCATGAGCCAGCGCCGCGAAGCAGTCGAGGAAGCCTACGCGGGCGACATCGTCGGCTTCACCACGCACGGCGGCGTTCAGCTGGGCGACACCATCACCGACGGCGCCAATCTGCAGTTCACCGGCCTGCCCTTCTTCGCGCCCGAGCTGTTCATGACCGTGATCCTGAAGAACCCGCTGCGCACAAAGCAACTGCAGCAGGGCCTGGCCCAGCTCGGCGAAGAAGGCGCGATCCAGGTCTTCCGCCCCGAGGTCGGCGGCCCGATGCTGCTGGGCGCCGTCGGACAACTGCAGTTCGAAGTCGTGCAACACCGCCTGAAGGCCGAGTACGACGCCGACGTGCGCCTCGAAGGCTGCCAGTACACCGGCGCACGCTGGATCACGGCCGACACCCCCACCGAGCTGCGCGAGTTCGTCAACGCCTACCCGGCGCGCATGGCACTCGATGCGGCCAACACGCTGGCGTACCTCTGCACCTCGCCGTACGACGTGCGGCTGGCCCAGGAGCGCTTTCCGAAGATCCACTTCCATCCGTTGCGGGAGCATGCGGGGCTGGCGTTACAGTCCGCAGGCTGAAAAATGCGGGGAGGAAAATGGATAGGCTTGGATTCTTGCTGGGGCAGTACGCCACGCTCGCGCTGGTCGTGGCGGCATGCTGGGGATGGGGAGAGGCGTCGCTCCGCCTGCTGAAGATCGATAGTGACCCGCCGACGCGTCTCGGCGCGCCGTTGTCCATCACGCTCGGCCTGGGTATAGGCATCTGCGCGCTGCAAGGCCTGGCGATCGCCAGGCACCTCACCGCGGTCTTCGTCGGTCTCCTGGTCGCAGTCGGCATGCTGCTCGGCACATGGCGTGTGCTCGCGTATAGAGCTTTCCTTCGCCTACCTGCCTGGAGGACCGGCTGGCAAAAGATGCCGCCGGCTGATCGATGGGCTCTGGCCGCGCTTGCGGCCGTCCTGCTTTCGACGCTGACTGCACCGCTGCCCCCGCCCACCCAGTGGGACGAGCTGATGTACCACCTGCCGCATGCGCAGCAGTGGGCTGCCAGCGGCCATCTGACGGTGAACGAATGGCTGCGCTATCCCTGGTTTCCGTATGACTTCGATCTGCTCTACGCCGCAGCCCTGCTTTTTGGCAACGACGTGTTGCCCCATCTGCTGCATGCATTGGCAGGCTGGCTCACGGCATGGCTGATCTACCGCCTGGGCGTTCAGCACCTCGACCGCTTGACGGCCTGCGTGGCCGCTTCGCTGTGGGTGCTGTTGGCCACCGACGAGTTCATCCGCGCCTATGTCGATATGGGCGTCGCGCTTTTCGTGCTGGTCGCTGGCGCGTCCTACCAAGCATGGCGATCCACCGAGGACCGCCGGTGGCTCCTACCCTGCGCCTTCGCCCTGGGCCTCGCTGTGGGCTCGAAGTACCAGGCGCTGACGCTGTTGCCGTTGTTTGCCGTGGGTCTGATTTGGCGAGATAGACGCCCGACAACATGGCTGCTTGTCGCTGGCACATTGCTCGTTCCTTGCATCTATTGGTATGCCCGCAATGCCGTGTTGACAGGCGACCCATTCAATCCGATGGGTGGGAAAATCTTTGGCTTCACTGACTGGAACGCCTCCGATCATCACTGGCAGTTCGAAGACCTCCGACGCGCGCGAGGCTTGCCCGCCTGGCCATTGTGGCCTGCGCTCGCGGTGCCGTTCATTCCTGCCCTGCGACGCAACGTTGCCATACGCCGCGCGCTGATCATGGGTGGCTACATGACGCTGACCTGGGCGGCCAGCGTGCCCTACCCACGCTACCTCTTGTCCGCCTATCCGGTGCTTGTTCTGCTGTCGGCGGCGAGCAGCATGTACCTGGTCCGGTGCGCGTGCATGGCATGGCCGCTTCTGCGCAAGCGCGTGGTCGTGGTTGTCACGGCATCCCTGCTGCTGCTCTACCTGACGCTGATGGCCACGGCGGAAGTTGTCCGGTATTGGAAGCGAATCTCGCCGACACCCGAAGCGCGCACGGCGCTGCTGACGCAGCGCGTTCCCGGATACCCACTGTGGGCGCACCTTCGGTCGCACCCGGTCGGACGCATCTACCAAATGGGCAACGAAGATGCGATCTTCTACGCGCCACAGCCGGTGTGGGGCGACGTCTTCGGCCCCTGGCGCTACTCGGACTATGCGTCGCTGCCGCCCACCCAGCTTCATCGGAAGCTGACCGAGGAACACTTCGATGCCCTGGCCGTCCATTCGGAGCGATTTCCAGGCGTGGCGTCGCAGCCGGAATTCGAGCGTTACTTCGACCTTGTCTGGAACGAAGGTGCCGTGAAGCTCTACAAGCTCAAGCCCCCAAACACGCCATGACGTCAGTGCTTCGACCATGCTGAAGATGCTCCTCGCCCGCCCCTTTGTCCGATTCGGCATGGCCGGCGTCGCCGGGCTGCTCGTCGACTTGGCGGTGCTGCATCTGCTCGCGCCGTGGATGGGCTGGTACCTCGCACGCGCGGCCTCCTTTCTCGCTGCGGCGTCGTTCACCTGGTGGTTCAACCGGACCTTCACTTTCCGTGACGCGACGGGGTTGCACGCACGGCTGTCGATCGGGCGTGAATACATCACCTACATCTCGTCGATGCTCGGCGGCGCGGTCATCAACTACGCGGTGTATGCGTTGACGCTGCACTGGATGACGGGGCCCGCCGCACCCACCATCGGCGTCGCCCTGGGCAGTTGTGCCGGGCTTTTGTCCAACTTCACTGCCGCGCGCAAGCTGGTTTTCGCTCGGCCCACCAAGGAACGCATGCTGCCCCTGAAGCACTGGCCCGCCGCGTCGGCCGCACAGCTCGTCGGCGTCTTCACCGACATCGACGACACCCTCACCACCGAAGGCGCGATCACGCCGGATGCATTGCAGGCCCTGGCCGCACTGAAGGCCGCCGGCCTGCAGGTCGTGGCGATCACCGGCCGGCCGGTGGGCTGGAGCGAGCCCTTCGCCAAGAGCTGGCCGCTGGATGCGATCGTGGCCGAGAACGGTGCGGTCGCGCTCGAGCGGCAGCCCGACGGCACGCTGCGCAAGCGCTACCAGCAGGACCTGGCCACGCGCACGGCCAACTACACGCGCATGCAGCAGGTGCTCGCGCGCATCGAGCGCGAGATGCCCGGCGTGGTGCGCGCCACCGACTCGGCCGGGCGCGAATGCGACATCGCCATCGACCACAGCGAGTTCGTGCATCTGAGCCAGGCGCAGATCGATGAGGTCGTGAAGCGCATGCGTGACGAAGGCATGCACGCGACAGTGAGCAGCATCCACATCAACGGGTGGTACGGCGACCACGATAAGCTCGTCGGCGCACGCTGGATCGTGCGCGAGCTCTGGGCCCGCGACCTAGATGCCGAGATGGATCGCTGGGCCTACGTCGGCGACTCGACCAACGACCAGCTGATGTTC
>CALRYR010000376.1:0-4832 GCA_943372425.1 Variovorax sp. YR752
CGCGCGATCTCGGCCGCCGCCGATGGCTCCGGCCAGGCGATCGCGCTGGCTGCAGACGCCGGCATCGCGTCGATTACGACACCGCCCAGGGGGACGGGCCGCGACAGCGTGCCGTCGGCATCGAAGCTGACGACTTCGTCGGGGAAGAGCCGCTGCCAGGCGGCCAGCATGACGTGGAGCGCGGTGGCGAGCGCGGCCATGCGCTCGGGGTCGAGCGGGCGCTGCCGCGTCGCGCCGAGCAGCGTGGTCAGCTGCAGGGCGGTGGCATGCAGTTGCACGATCGCCTGGCGGCCGAAGACGGCGTCGTCAGCCGCGCTCGCGCGCGCCTGGACGAACTCCAGCTGGCGCGCCAGGGCGGTGTCGAGCGTGGCATAGGCCTGCAGCGCGGCCGAGCGCAGGCGCACCAGCCGGTTGTAGGCGCCCACGAACCAGAAAAGGAGCACGGCCGCGGCGATCCACCACGGCAGCGCTGGCGGGAGGCGATCCATCATCGCTCGTCCACCCGCCTCACCCCGGGGCGCCGCATGCGCGCCGCGGGGAGCAGAAACATGAAAACGCCCCCGGTCCGCGAGCGGACAGGGGGCGTCTGAGGGCCGGTCATGGCCTGAGGTTCAGCGGCCGGTTACTCGGTCGCTGCGCCTTCGCTGGCATCGACCGTGGTCGCGTCGTCGGACACGTTGCCCGCCAGTTCGGCCGCCTCGGACTCGGCGATGGCGCGGCGCTCGGCCTCGTCCATCTGGTCCTTCGCGCGGCGTGCCTGGTGGTACGCCATGCCGGTACCGGCAGGGATCAGACGACCCACGATCACGTTTTCCTTCAGGCCGCGCAGCTCGTCGCGCTTGCCCATGATCGCGGCTTCAGTCAGCACGCGCGTCGTTTCCTGGAAGGACGCCGCGGAGATGAACGAGTCGGTCGAGAGCGATGCCTTCGTGATACCGAGCAGCAGGTTGGTGAACGTCGCGGGGATCTTGCCTTCGGCGCGCAGGGCGTCGTTGGTGTTGAGCATTTCGCTGCGTTCGACCTGTTCACCGGAGATGTAGTTCGTGTCGCCGATGTTGTCGACCACGACGCGGCGCAGCATCTGGCGAACGATCACCTCGATGTGCTTGTCGTTGATCTTCACACCCTGCAGGCGGTACACGTCCTGCACCTCGTCCACGATGTAGCGCGCCAGCTCTTCCGAACCCAGCAGGCGCAGGATGTCCTGCGGGTCCGCCGGGCCGTCGACCACGGACTCGCCCTTGTTCACCACCTGGCCTTCGTGCACCAGGATGTTCTTTTCCTTCGGCACGAGTTCTTCGTAGACGCCACCTTCGGGGTCGGTGATCTGCAGGCGCAGCTTGCCCTTGGTCTCCTTGCCGAACGACACGGTACCGGTCATCTCGGCCAGCATGCCCTTGTCCTTCGGCGAGCGGGCTTCGAACAGCTCGGCCACACGCGGCAGACCGCCGGTGATGTCGCGCGTCTTCTGGCCTTCGACCGGGATGCGGGCCAGCACTTCGCCGGGGCCCACATCCTGGCCGTCGCGGATCTGCACCAGCGAGCCGATCGGGAAACCGATCGTCACCGAGTGGTCGGTGCCGGGGATCTTCACCTCGGCGCCCGAGGCGTCGATCAGCTTCACCTGCGGACGTACGACCTTGGCAGCGCCACGGCGCTTCGGGTCGATCACGACCAGGGTCGACAGGCCGGTGACTTCGTCCACTTGCTTGGCGACCGTGAGGCCTTCCTCGACGTTCTCGAACTGCGCCTTGCCGGCGAACTCGGTGATGATGGGGCGCGTCAGCGGGTCCCAGTTGGCGAGGATGAAGCCGGCCTTGACCTGCTGATCGGCCTTGACCGCCAGGATGGCGCCGTACGGCACCTTGTGGCGTTCGCGCTCGCGACCATGCTCGTCGTGGATGATGATTTCGCCCGAACGCGAGATCACGACCAGCTCGTTCTTGCTGTTCGTCACGTAGCGCATCGTGGCGTTGAAACCGATCGAACCGTTCGACTTGGCTTCCACGCTGGAGGCGATCGCCGCACGCGACGCCGCACCACCGATGTGGAAGGTCCGCATCGTCAGCTGCGTGCCGGGTTCGCCGATCGACTGCGCGGCGATCACGCCGACCGCTTCGCCGATGTTGATCAGGCCACCGCGACCCAGGTCGCGGCCGTAGCAGGTCGCGCAGATGCCGAAGCGCGTTTCGCACGTGAGCGCGGTACGCACCTTGACCTCGTCGACGCCTTGCGCCTCGAGCATCTCGATGTTGTCTTCGTCGAACATCTCGCCGGCCGCGAGCAGCACGGCTTGCGTCTCGGGGTGCAGCACGTCGTCCGCGGCCGAGCGGCCGAGGATACGGTCGCGCAGTGATTCGATGACTTCACCGCCTTCGACGATGGCGCGCATCAGGTAGCCGCCGTGGGTACCGCAGTCCTGCTCGATGACGACCAGATCCTGCGTCACGTCGACCAGACGACGCGTCAGGTAGCCCGAGTTCGCTGTCTTCAGCGCGGTGTCGGCCAGACCCTTGCGGGCACCGTGGGTGGAGATGAAGTACTCCAGCACGTTCAGACCTTCGCGGAAGTTCGCGGTGATGGGCGTCTCGATGATCGAGCCGTCTGGCTTGGCCATCAGGCCCCGCATGCCGGCCACCTGACGGATCTGCGCGGCGGAACCGCGTGCACCCGAGTCGGCCATCATGTAGATGGAGTTGAAGGACTCCTGCTCGACGTCCTTGCCGTGGCGATCGATGACGCGCTCCTTGGAGAGCTTCGCCATCATGACCTTCGACACTTCGTCGCCGGCCTTGCCCCAGATGTCCACCACCTTGTTGTAGCGCTCGCCGGAGGTCACCAGACCGGAGACGTACTGCTGTTCGATCTCCTTCACTTCCTTGGCGGAGCGCTCGATGATGCCGTGCTTTTCAGCGGGCACCAGCATGTCGTCGATGGCGATCGAGATGCCGGCCTTCGTCGCGAGACGGAAACCGTTCTGCAGCAGCTTGTCGGCGAACACCACGGTCTCTTTCAGACCGCACTTGCGGAACGAGACGTTGATGAGCTTGGAGATTTCCTTCTTCTTCAGCGCCTTGTTGATGTTCGAGAACGGCAGGCCCTTCGGCAGGATCTCGGACAGCAGGGCACGGCCCACGGTCGTGTCCACCAGCGCGGTCGACGGCGTGAACACGCCGGTTTCCTTGTCTTTGGTGTACTCCGTGATGCGCACCGCGACCTTGGCGGTCAGCTCGACCTCGTTGGCGTCGAGCGCGCGCTGGACTTCGCCGATGTCGGAGAAGATCAGGCCTTCGCCCTTGCCGTTGATGCGGTCGCGGGTCGTGTAGTACAGACCCAGCACCACGTCTTGCGACGGCACGATCGACGGTTCGCCCGACGCGGGGAACAGCACGTTGTTGGAGGCCAGCATCAGCGTGCGGGCTTCCATCTGCGCTTCCACCGACAGCGGCACGTGGACGGCCATCTGGTCGCCGTCGAAGTCGGCGTTGAACGCCGCGCAGACCAGCGGGTGCAGCTGGATCGCCTTGCCTTCGATCAGGATGGGTTCGAAGGCCTGGATGCCCAGACGGTGCAGCGTCGGAGCGCGGTTCAGCATGACCGGGTGCTCCTTGATGACCTCTTCCAGGATGTCCCAGACCACCGGCGTGCCGGATTCGACTTCCTTCTTGGCGGCCTTGATCGTCGTCGCGATGCCCATGGCTTCGAGGCGCGAGAAGATGAAAGGCTTGAACAGCTCGAGCGCCATCAGCTTGGGCAGGCCGCACTGGTGCAGCTTGAGCGTCGGGCCCACCACGATGACCGAACGGCCCGAGTAGTCGACGCGCTTGCCCAGCAAGTTCTGGCGGAAACGACCGCTCTTGCCCTTGATCATGTCGGCCAGCGACTTCAGTGCGCGCTTGTTGGCGCCCGTCATGGCCTTGCCGCGACGGCCGTTGTCCAACAGCGAGTCGACCGCTTCCTGCAGCATCCGCTTCTCGTTGCGTGCGATGATTTCCGGAGCCTTCAGCTCCAGCAGGCGGCGCAGACGCGAGTTGCGGTTGATGACGCGGCGGTACAGGTCGTTCAGGTCGGAGGTCGCGAAGCGGCCGCCATCCAGCGGTACCAGCGGACGCAGGTCCGGCGGTAGCACGGGCAGCACTTCGAGCACCATCCATTGGGGCTTGATGCCCGACTTGCGGAAGGCCTCGAGCACCTTGAGGCGCTTGGAATTCTTCTTGACCTTGACTTCAGAGCCGGTCAGGTCGCCGCGCAGGCGTTCGATCTCGCTGTCGAGCTCGATGCCTTCGAGCAGGTCACGGATGCCTTCGGCGCCCATCTTGGCGACGAACTCGTCACCGAATTCCTTGCGCTTCGTGTCGTAGTCGTCCTCGGACATGATGCTGAACTTCTTCAGCGGGGTCATGCCGGGGTCGGTCACCACGTAGGCTTCGAAGTACAGCACGCGTTCGATGTCGCGCAGCGTCATGTCGAGCACCAGGCCCAGACGCGACGGCAGCGACTTCAGGAACCAGATGTGCGCGCACGGTGCGGCCAGGTCGATGTGACCCATGCGCTCGCGGCGAACCTTGGTCTGCGTGACTTCAACGCCGCACTTCTCGCAGATGACACCGCGGTGCTTGAGGCGCTTGTACTTGCCGCACAGGCATTCGTAGTCCTTGATGGGGCCGAAGATCTTGGCGCAGAACAGGCCGTCGCGTTCGGGCTTGAAGGTGCGGTAGTTGATCGTCTCGGGCTTCTTCACCTCGCCGAAAGACCACGAACGGATCTTCTCGGGCGACGCCATGCCGATCTTGATGGCATCGAAATGCTCATCGGGGGTGAATTGCTTGAAC